>CAVAFS010000081.1:0-6459 GCA_963587975.1 Bulleidia sp.
AATCCCATGATCAACTGTCTTGCATGTGTTGTGATATGACCGGCCATCATGATTAAATTGCTGATTACTGTACGGATCCGTCGTCTCTTCACATCATGTTTTTGACGCGGAGCACGACCGCCTATTGTTCCCTGCCCAATCATTCGCAAGATGTTGTAAGCAATGATAGTTAACTCTAAAACGAGTGCATTGGTATCGAATTTACCGGATGGAAGGCGTTCTACATCCATATCGGTTTTGATTTCGCTGTGGTACTGTTCGCATTCTCCATGAGCGTGGTAAAGGCGTATGATTTCCTGGTCTGTTTCTCCAAGGTTTGTCCACCAGGTTTCTACTTCAATGTCTGCCGGAAGCAGAAATTGTCCGTATTTATCAATGGTTCGCTCTGTGATTTCATAACCTGCGCGAAGGGTAAATTCCTGATCGAACTGTTTGCTGGTGACAGTTTTCCAGTCACTTCCGATATAGACGGTTTTTCCTTCCCTTAGTGTGGTAATGTTCTTACAATGCTGTTTCGCCATGTCAAACCATTCATCTTTACTTTCTCGACGGAGATTTCGTTTGATGATAAAATAGCAGCCTTCCTGAATGAGAACAGCAACGTTATCAATCGAATCATTCCCAGAATCCAGACGGATGAGGAGCGGCTTATCAGTCAATTTTTTGCAGAGTTTGATTGTCTCTTGAAGGAATTCCACGGTACCATTTTGACAATGCTGTTTTCCTTCACGGAGTTCAAAATTAATTGCATAACCTTCCGTACCGATATAAGCCATCATGGGTGCATAGCCGTCGTATCCTTTGTAAGTACGGGAAACGCCTTCTTTGCCAGATTTGGAATTATCCATTGGAGTCACATCAATATCTACGGGTACAAAACCATTGGAAAGGGCACCGGGTTGAATCTTGTTAGCAAGCAGCATCTGAATGTTTTCATCCAGAATCTGGCTGCGCAGGCTATCGCCGATGTCATCCATGCGCTGACGAAGCGTTTCCTCAGATGGAATGCTTCTGGTTATCCCCAAGGCGGCTTTATAAAAATCCTTGTCATCATCCATTTCATGGACTGCTTCAAAATATGGTTTTCCCATGCAAAGCATTCCAATGTAAGTAAGGATGATATCGCCATTTTTAATCTGGTGTTGAGAACGTTTTTTTGTAACATCCATGCGGTTAAGCCTTTTTGTAAAATCACTCTTTCCAAGAATTGCACCGACAACAGCCAGTCCGCTGGCCGGGATGATGCGCTCGTTGGTATATTCAACAATAATGTTGTTGGCAAGAGTCATTCTACGATTATTTTTCATGGTATTTCGCTCCTAAATCAGATTATTCTAAGGGATATTTTACCATGATTTTTCTTCACCTGATAGGTGAAAAAAAATATATCCGAAAAAATATGAGAAATACAAGCATTTATAAGAAAAATCTGGAGCTGCTAATTGCGAACTTCACGGATTCAGGTTTTACAGAAAATATTGGTAAGTATGGGATGGATCTTTGACATATAATAAGCGGAAAATCTAAAAATAGTTTGATTGTTGCTAAAAAAATCCCAATGAACTCTACCATTTATCTGAAATTCATTGTATAATACTCTGTTGTACAGGGGCTTTCCTTTGTAATAGTTTTAAAAATTATTATCATTTGAAAGTCCCTGTATTATTTTGTGTTGTAAAAACAGCAGGAAAAATGTCAATGATAAAGTGAAAGCATGTAAAATTGTAAGGAAATCAAAAAATGGAGATCTTTATCAGTTACATGGAAAATCACAGTGAAAAACACAGAACCAATCAACCAACGGAGGAGAGAACATGAGAACATGCAAAAAAGCCGTGTCCATTTTGCTGATTATGGCAATGATGGCGCTTATGCTGGCAGGATGCGGAGGAAATTCAATTGCAACTGAAAATACGGGAAGTTCTGATTACAGAGTCTGCATGATCACAGATGCGGGCGATATTACAGATCAGTCCTTTAACCAGACAACCTATGAGGCTTGTCGGGATTACTGTAAGGCAAACGACATTGATTTTACTTACAAGAAACCGGACGGTGATACGGATTATGCCAGAACAGCCATGGTAGATGTGGCAGTAGCAGAGGGGTACAATATTATCGTTATGTCTGGATATATTTTTGCGCAGTCTGTGGTAGATACAACGTTCAAATATCCAGATGTAAAATTTATTGTTTTGGATATGAGCGCCAGCGATGTTGGTGCGGCAGCAGTCGGAAATGCATATTATGACAATCCGGATGCATATGATGTTTCTGAATTTTATAATACGGAAAATACTTATCTTGCAATTTATCAGGAAGCGATTCCGGGTTATCTGGCAGGATACACAGCAGTGAAACTTGGATATCGTCATCTTGGATTCCTTGGCGGACAGGCGGTTCCGGGTGTTATGCGATATGGCTATGGTTATATTCAGGGAATTGATGCTGCAGCAAAAGATATGGGAATTACCGATGAGGTAACGATTGAGTACGCGTACGGCGGACAGTTCTATGGATCGACAGAGATCACAGCGGCGATGGACACCTGGTACAACAATGACACAGAAATCGTGTTTGCCTGCGGTGGTGGAATCTTTACGTCTGCAGCAGAAGCGGCAGCAAAAGTTGGAGGAAAAATCATCGGTGTTGACTCTGACCAGTCTCCGATTATTGACGCATACGGAGAAGGCATGACTGTGACATCAGCTATGAAAAGTCTGACTGCAACCATTAATGCGACACTGGATTCTATTATTTTTGACGGAACCTGGAGCGAGCATGTGGGACAGGTGGAGAACCTTGGTCTGGTTTCCAAGGATGATATGTCTCTGAATTATGTTGGACTTCCGGAAGACACCACGCAGTGGAATGAGAACTTTACTCTGGAAGATTACAAACAGCTTGTGGCAGATATTTACGACGGAAAAATTACCGTAAACAACAATACCGATGAAATGCCGGAAGTTTCCGTTACTTTAAATGTACGTCAGGGCACGATTAAGTAATGAATACAATAGAAGATAACGTAATATGTACAATCAGATAATGAACATGATAAAAAGAATCAGCGTGAGTTAGATTTTGTACATAATGAAATAACAGTATGATCAAAAACGAATTAGATCAACGAAAGAGAGAGGAAACAATCGTATGTCTGAATATGCAATCGAGATGCTGAATATTACCAAGCGTTTTCCCGGAATTATTGCAAATGACAATATTACACTTCAGTTGAAAAAAGGTGAGATTCATGCACTGTTGGGAGAAAACGGTGCCGGAAAATCCACATTGATGAGTATTTTGTTTGGTCTGTATCAGCCGGAGGAAGGCGAGATCCGCAAAGACGGACAGAAAGTAGAGATCAAGAACCCGAACGATGCAAACGCACTTGGTATCGGTATGGTGCATCAGCATTTTAAACTGGTGGAATGTTTTTCTGTTCTGGATAACATCATTCTTGGTGTGGAGCCGACCAGACATGGTCTGTTGAAAAAGGACAATGCCAGAAAAAAAGTCATGGAGTTATCCGAGAAGTATCATCTGCAGGTAGATCCGGATGCGCTGGTAGAAAATATCACCGTAGGTATGCAGCAGAGAACTGAAATTTTAAAAATGCTTTACCGCGACAATGAGATCCTGATTTTTGATGAGCCGACCGCAGTTCTGACGGTTCAGGAAATTGCGGAGCTGATGAAGATCATGAAAGGTTTGGCAGCAGAGGGCAAGAGCATTCTGTTCATCACCCATAAATTAAATGAGATCATGCAGGTAGCGGACCGATGCACGATCCTTCGCAAAGGTAAATATATTGACACGGTTGATATCAAAGATACCACACCGGAAAAACTGTCTGCCCTGATGGTCGGAAGAAATATCAGTTTTAAAGTAGAAAAAACACCGGCAAAACCGGGCAAAGTTGTTCTGGATGTAAAAGGAATGACCGTTGCCGGAGAAAACCATAAAAAAGACGCAGTTAAAGATGTGACTTTCCAGGTCAGAGAAGGCGAGATCGTATGTATCGCCGGAATTGACGGAAACGGTCAGAGTGAGCTGGTATACGGACTTTCCGGTTTGTCAGATCTGAAATCTGGAACCATTCACATGAATGGAGAAGACATTACAAAATCTTCCGTCAGACAGCGTTCTGTACTGGGTGAGAGTCATATTCCGGAAGATCGCCACAAACACGGTCTGGTGTTGGATTATTCTCTGGAAGACAATATGGTACTTCAAACTTACTTCAAACCACGTTTTACAAATAAATTCGGTTTTCTGAAGAAAAAAGAAATTCGCGATTATGCGGAGCATCTGATTGATCAGTACGATGTGCGTTCCAGTCAGGGACCGATTACACAGGCAAGAACCATGTCTGGTGGTAATCAGCAGAAAGCCATCGTGGCCAGAGAGATTGACAAAGATCCATCATTCCTGATTGCCGTACAGCCGACCCGAGGTGTGGATGTGGGCGCCATTGAGCTGATCCACAAACAGATCGTGGAGGAGCGTGACAAAGGAAAGGCGGTTCTGCTGGTGAGTCTGGAACTGGATGAAGTTATGGATGTATCCGACCGGATCCTGGTTATGTATGAAGGCGAGATCGTCGGTGAATTCAAACCGGAAGAAGTTACAGTAGAGGAACTTGGTCTGTATATGACAGGCGCCAAGAGACAGGAGGTTTAATCGATGAATACGAAAAAAGAGAAAAAAAGCATACTGTCAAATGGAGCCGTACAGACACTGATCGCATCACTGTTTTGTATTATTCTGGGTCTGTTTGTCGGATATATTGTACTTTTGATCATTAATCCGTCCGGGGCAGGGAGAGCCATTACATCTATTCTGAAAAACTTCCTGTATTTTCCGCGTCCGGAAGTTGCACTGGAATATTTCGGAAGTACACTGGCGAAATCAGCACCGCTGCTGATGTGTACCCTTTCCGTATTGTTTGCCTATAAAGTAGGACTGTTCAACATCGGAGCATCTGGTCAGTATGCGGTGGGCGCAGGTTTTGCCTTGTATTTTGCCATTCACTTTAATGCACCGTGGTGGCTTTGCCTGCTTCTGGCAATGCTTGGCGGCGCAGGACTTGGTGCAGCAGCAGGAGCATTGAAAGCGTACTTGAACGTAAATGAAGTTATCGCGTGTATTATGCTGAACTGGATCAGCCTGTATGCGGTAAACACCGTGCTGACAGGCGTGAAAGAAAGCAGTACCACTTATACCTTGCCGCTTCGTACAAATAATCCGAAAGCGCTGATTCCACATCTTGGTTTACAGCATTTATTTGCGGATAACCGTTATGTGACGATTGCAATTCCGCTGGCAGTTGTATTTGCAATTCTGGTATGGGTATTTCTGGAAAAAACAAAACTTGGTTATGAGCTGAAAGCGACCGGCCTTTCTGTCAATGCAGCGAAATATGCTGGCATGAAAGAAAAGAAAAACATTATTTTAACAATGGCAATTTCCGGTGGACTGGCTGGACTTGGCGCAGGATTCTTATATTTGAGTGGAATTGAGCAGTGGTCCTGTGCACAGACTGCCGTTCCAAACATGGGATTCAACGGAATCGCAGCAGCATTCCTTGGTGGTATCCATCCGATCGGAGCAATTTTTTCCTCCTTCTTCATTCAGCATATCACCAGCGGTGGTGCGTATGTGGATAAGATGGTTTACTGTTCCCAGATTTCTGATCTGATCGCAGCGATCATTATTTACTTCTGTGGATTTGTACTGTTCTTCAAGCACTGCATGAACCGCAGACTTCGGAAAACAGAAGAAAAAAGAGCAAAAGCGGCACAGCAGGCAGCTTCCGCTGAACAGAAGGGAGGAGAATAAGCATGGCATTATTAGTACAATATACAATTATTTATGCATCCGTATTATTACTGGTTGCACTTGGCGGCTGTTTCTCCGAACGAAGCGGAATCATCAACCTTGGTCTGGAAGGAATCATGGTAGCCGGAGCACTTGGTGGTGCGCTGGTGATGAAATATATGCCGAAGCTTCCGGCACCGGGTATGGTCATTCTGGTTATGCTTGGAAGTGTCGTATTTGGAATGGTATTTTCCCTGTTATTGGCAGTGGCAGCAATTAACTTTAATGCGGATCAGACGCTGGTTGGAACTGCGATGAACTTGCTGGCAACAGCAGCAGCTACTGTATTTGTAAAAGCTATTAATATGGCAGAAGATCCGAACAATGTGGCATCTACCATTCAGTATATCGAGCAGAAAAAGGCATTTACCATTGTAAAAATCGGTGGTTTTGAGTTGAACTGGTTTATGATCGTTACCATCGTACTTCTGATTGTGGCAAATGTGGTGTTATACCGCACACGTCTGGGACTTCGCCTGATGGCTTGTGGTGAACATCCGCAGGCGGCGGATTCTGTGGGAATCAATGTATACAAGATGCGTTACATTGGCGTATTGATCTCCGGATTTTTAGGTGGAC
>CAVAFS010000082.1:0-6714 GCA_963587975.1 Bulleidia sp.
CATGTATATTCTGTTCAAGATTACATGGGGAATAGGATTGTTATTTTTGCTGATGCTGATTCCAATTGTTGGTACGATTATAGCTCTTATCACAAGTTATAAGTTGGCGAAAGTATTTGGTCATGGAATCGGATATACGTTGGGATTAATCTTTTTCCCGTGGTTGTTCTGGTTGATTCTGGGATTTGGATCCAGTGAATATCAGGGAATTTAAACTACTGGTTGAATGACTTCCTTGCTGAATGCATGTATAATTGATTTGCTGAAAAGCGTATTTACGTTGGTAAAAAACTAGATTTTTTGATGGAAAAATGCTAAAGTAATAACATATCGTGTTTCGGGATGGAGAAGATCACGGAGGTACCAAAAATGCAACCGATGTATGTATCGATTCAACAAAAAGAAACAGGTAATCGAATCAAGAGATTGCTAAAAGAAAATGGTTATACGGTCAAAGACGTTCAGGGAGCCATGGGATTTGAAAATCCACAGGCGGTGTATAAATGGCTGGCTGGAAGATCGTTACCAAGTATTGACAATTTCATTATTTTAAGCAGACTATTGCACACCAGTATAGAAGATATCCTCGTCGTTGACGGGGATATTGTTCGTTTATGGGAAAAATTATTTTTAGACAAGCTTATCCATACTTATCTGGATTATTTTGCAGTAAACAGCGTATAACTGCGAAAAAGTATTGACGTAAGCGATTTAAAATGAAATTATATAGATAAAGAGGTGCATTGACTATGTTCAAAATAAATCCATACAGACCGGGAAATGGTTTGATGCCAATCTATCTTGCCGGTCGTGACGATGATATTGAAAATATAGATAGCCTGTTTATGGCCATGACTTATAACATCCCTGTGCAGTCCATGATTTTCAGCGGCTAAGTGAATACCAACAGGCGGATTGATGATTACAGTTCTTACAAATCGTTCATTGACATCTGTTTCATCTCTGATAAAATAGGATAGACATGTTTATAGATCATGAGAGAATGAAAAGGTGACAGAACATATGAGCAAAATTGGATTAATTGTAGAAGGCGGCGGAATGAAATGTGCCTACAGCGCAGGCATTTTGGATGCTTTCATGGATGAGAATATTACATTTGACTATGCGATCGGAGTGTCAGCGGGATCTGCCAACGTAGCCTCTTTCCTGGCGGGACAGCGTGGGCGTAATCTTCGTTATTATACGGACTGGATCAAAGATCCGGGATATTTTGGCGTGAAAAGTTTTATCAAAACCGGAAATCTGTTTGGATTGCAGCATATTTACGGCGACATGACAAACTCTACCGGTGTGGATCCGATTGATTTCCCGACGCTCAGTGCCAATCCGACAGAGTATTGGCTGGTAGCCACAGATGCGGAAACAGGAAAACCGGTATATTTTCCAAAAAGCAAGATGAAACAGGATGATTACCGCTGTATTATGGCTTCCTGCGCGTTGCCGGCAGCTTGTAAACCAATTGAAATTGATGGTAAAATGTATTATGACGGCGGTGTGACAGATGCGATTCCGGTGCAGCGTGCCCTGGATGACGGCTGTGACAAGATTGTTGCAATCTTATCAAAACCGAGAGGATTTGTAAAGAAACCGGAAGGCATGCGTTTTTTATACAGCAGAATGTGCCGTAAATTCCCGAATACGGTAAAAGCGCTGGACAACCGTCATATCATGTATGGAAAATGCCAGAAGCAGTTGTTTGATCTGGAAAAAGAAGGCAAGGCATTTATTTTTGCGCCGAGCAATCCGCCGAAAATGAGTACATACACCATGGATCGGGAAGTAGAGCAGCAATTATATGACCTTGGAATGAAGGATTTTCATGATGCCGAGGATCAGTTGAATAAATTTCTTATGGTTTAATATTTACTGAAAAAACGGGAAAAAGTTTTACATCGGGATAAGAAAAATCGGTTGATTTATACATAGACATAGTGTATATTTTTTAGTGGATGGACAAGGAGACGGAGGAAAAAGTATGAGCGAAACAGTCCGCGTAGTAGTGGATGCCATGGGCGGCGATAATGCACCGGGAGAAATCGTAAAAGGTGCTGTGGAAGCAGTTCAGGCAGAAAAAGATATCAAGGTATTTCTGGTAGGCAGACAGGATGCTGTCAATGCTGAACTTGCGAAATACACTTATGATAAGGAAAAAATCGAAGTCGTACATGCCGAGGAAGTCATCGAGATGGCAGAGCCGCCGGTAAATGCGATTCGTAAGAAGAAACAGTCATCTCTGGTAGTCGGAATGAATATGATTAAGCATCAGGAAGCAGATGCCATTGTGACAGCGGGAAGTACAGGAGCTACTCTAGTTGGTGGTCAGGTGCTGGTTGGAAGAATTAAAGGCATTGAGCGTCCGCCATTGGCACCGTTAGTTCCGACGGAGAAGGGAGTTTCACTTCTGATCGACTGTGGAGCAAACGTGGATGCGCGTCCGTCACATCTGGTGCAGTTCGCCCAGATCGGATCTATTTATATGGAAAACATTGTCGGAATTAAGAATCCGAGAGTGGCAATCCTGAATATCGGAGCAGAAGAGGAAAAAGGAAATCAGCTGGTAAAGGAGACATTCCCACTGCTGAAGGAATGTCCTGGTATTAATTTTATCGGAAGTATTGAAGCGCGTGAGATTCCGCACGGCGGCGCAGATGTCATTGTCTGTGAAGCATTTGCGGGCAATATCGTACTGAAACTGTACGAAGGTGTCGCAGCAACTTTACTTTCCAAGGTAAAAGAAGGACTGATGTCATCTCTCCGGTCTAAAATTGGAGCACTTTTGATTAAACCTGCATTAAAACAGACACTGAAGTCCTTTGATGCCTCCCAGTACGGTGGAGCTCCTCTGCTTGGACTGAACGGTCTGGTGGTCAAAACACACGGCAGTGCGAAAGCAAGTGATGTGAAGAATTCTATTCTTCAGTGTGTGACCTTCAAGCAGCAGGACATTAATGGTAAGATCAAAGAGCATATTATTGTAGAAAAATAACAGGGAGGGAGGATTTGCATCATGGAGTTTGATAAAATCAAAAATATCATCAGCGAAGTGTTAAGCATCGATGCTGACGGTATTACAGAAGAGACTACTTTTGTGGATGATCTTGGAGCAGATTCCTTGGATATTTTCCAGATTATTATGGCAATCGAGGAAGAGTTTGAGATCGAGATTCCGACAGAAGAAGCAGAAAAAATCACAACTGTTGGCGATGCTGTAGAACAGATTAAAAAAGCATTGTAAGAATCAGTATAACAAGAAAATGGATGCTGTTGCAGTGAGTATTTTTGCAGCAGCATCCATTTGTGGATTAAACAGGAGGAAAAACATGGAACAGATCAAAGAGTTTCAGGAGAAAATCGGTTATCAGTTTCAGCAGGAAGGCTTGCTTCGTCAGGCTTTGACACACAGTTCCTATGCCAATGAGCATCGGATGAAAAAATTATCCGATAATGAGCGTCTGGAGTTTTTGGGCGATGCAGTGCTGGAAATTGTAACCAGTGACTTTTTATATCATGAGCATACAGATGTACCGGAGGGAGAGCTGACCCGTGTGCGCGCAAGTATCGTATGTGAGCAGACACTGGCCTTTTGCACCAGAGCACTGAACCTGGGAGATTATCTTTTCCTTGGAAAAGGCGAGGATCAGACCGGCGGCAGAAAGAGAAAATCTATTTTGTCAGATGCATTTGAGGCAATTATCGGAGCTATTTATCTGGATGGTGGTTTTGCTAATGCAAAAGAGTTTATTCACCGTTTTGTGCTGAATAATGTGGAGCATATGCAGCTCTTTTATGATAGCAAGACTATCCTGCAGGAGATCGTGCAGGGAGATGAACATAGCGGAAAGCTGGAATATGTGCTGGTAGATGAGAGCGGCCCGGATCACAACAAGAATTATACCGTGGAAGCCCGTATCGGAAATAAGAGTTACGGCAGTGGTGAGGGACATACAAAGAAAGCAGCAGAGCAGGAAGCTGCTTACCAGGCGATTCTGGTGCTGAGAAAGAAGGAAAAGTAAAAGGAGAAATGTATGTATCTTAAATCAATCGAGGTACACGGTTTTAAATCCTTTGCCAATAAAATTGTATTTGAGTTTCATAACGGAATTACCGGCATTGTAGGTCCGAACGGAAGTGGAAAAAGTAATGTTGCGGATGCGGTGCGCTGGGTGCTCGGTGAGCAGAAAGTAAAACAGCTGCGAAGTTCCAGCATGCAGGATGTCATCTTTGCAGGAACGGAGAACCGGAAGCCGGTGAGTTTTGCCTATGTGGCGATCACGTTGGACAACTCTGATCATAAGCTTCCGCTGGATTATAATGAAGTGACAGTGGCGCGACGGGTGTATCGTTCCGGTGAGAGTGAGTATCTGATCAACGGCACGCAGTGCCGTCTGAAGGACGTCAATGAACTTTTTTATGATACCGGTATTGGTAAAGAGGGATATTCTATCATCGGTCAGGGACAGATTGATAAGATCCTGAGTGGAAAACCGGAAGAACGCCGGGAATTGTTTGACGAGGCGGCCGGAATTGTAAAATTCAAGCGCAGAAAAGCAACGGCGTTGAAAAAATTAGAGGACGAACAGCAGAATCTGGTGCGTGTCAACGATATTTTATCAGAGTTGGAGCGTCAGGTGGGACCGCTGGAGCGTCAGGCAGAACATGCCAAAATTTATCTGAAGAAAAAAGAAGAATTAAAAGACTGTGACAGAAATCTGTTTTTGATCGAGATGGATCGTATGAATGCCGAACTGCGGGAATTGGAGCAGAAATGTGGCATCACGGAGCATCAGCAGAAGGAAACGACGCAGAATTTTGAAAAGGCGAAATCCAGATATGAAGAGCTGGAAGCGAGTATAGCAAAGGCAGATGAACAGATCAGTGAGCTGCAGCAGCGTATGAATGAGACCGGTGTTTCCAGAGAAAAACTGGAAGGCCAGATTAATGTACTGCGGGAGCAGATTCATACAGCGCAGCAGAATGAAGAACATGTAAAAAGCCGCATTGAGGCACTGGAAGCAGATATGGAACGTCAGCGCAAAGCCGGCGAGGAGTACAGTGGTCAACAGACAGAGCTGGAAGGTGAAATCCGTGAGACGGAGCAGAAAAAGACAACTTTGACGGAACGACTGGAGAATTTGCGAAAAGAAACAGCCGCTATGGAGCATCAGATTGAGGACGGCAAAGCAGAGATTTTACACTTGCTGAATGCCCGTGCATCCATGAAAGCAGAGCAGCAGCGTCTGAAAACCATGCAGGAGCAGGCTTCCATCCGCCGGGCGCAGTTAAATAAAGAACTGCTGGAACAGAAAAGCGGCGGAAATGATGTCAGTGGTTTACTGCAGAAGCAGGAAAAAGAGCTGGCAGAACTGAAAGAAAACATTGCTTCTATGGAAGAGGAAAAGGCTTCTATCGAGCAGAAACGAAATAACTGGCGGCAGCAGTTTGAAGAACTGCGCGGAAAGATGGATCAGTGTAAGGAGCAGTTCCATAAGGACAGTTCCAGACTGGAATCCCTGCGCAATATCGCAGAACGTTATGACGGTTATGGAAACAGTATTCGCCGTATCATGGAGCGCAAGGCGGACACACCGGGAATTCACGGTGTTATCGCGGATCTGATCAAAGTGGACAAGCGGTATGAGACTGCCATTGAGACCGCTCTGGGAGGAAGTATTCAAAATATTGTAACAGATAACGAGGATATGGCTCGCCAGATGATTGAATATCTGAAGAAAAACCGTTATGGCCGTGCTACATTTTTACCATTGACCAGTGTGTCTGCGCCGGAGCATGTTCCGGCAGAAAAAGCACTTGGTGAAACTGGTGTCATCGGAATTGCAAGCAGTCTGGTGCACACGCAGCCACAGTATGAAAAAGTAGCGGGACATCTGCTTGGACGTGTGCTGGTGATGGATACCATTGAGCATGCGGTGGCAGTTGCGAGAAAATTCCGCTATTCTCTGCGTATCGTTACATTAGAGGGTGAGTCCTTACAGCCAGGCGGTTCCATGACTGGTGGTGCCTTCCGAAATAACAGCAATCTGCTGGGACGAAAGCGTGAGATTGAGGTGCTGGAAAAACAGATCGCAGAGTATAAGGAACAGGCGCAGGAAATCCGCAGCCGTATGGAAGATGTCAAGACGGCAAATGCGTTACTGAAAGATGATTACGAAGAACTGCAGGTGAATCTGCAGCAGGCTTATTTACATAAAAATACCCTGGAAATGGAGACCGGACATATCCGTGAGCAGCAGGAAAAACAGGAAGCGGCTTACGCCGGTATTCATGAAGAAATCGCAAAAATAGATGCGGATAAAACCGCATGGACTGCAGAACAGGAGCAGATGGCAGAGCAGATGCAGCTGTCTGTAAACCAGGAAAAAGAGATTACAGAGCAGAATAAGACATTCGCTCAGCAGGTGGAAAATAAAAACCTTGAGATTGAGAGTGTTTCACAGGATCTGAATGAAATCTTACTTGAGATTGCACAGAAACAGCAGCAGAAATCCTTCCAGCAGCAGAATATTCAGCGAATTGCAGAAGAAATCCGCCGTCTGGAACAGGAAAAAACGCAGATTTTGCACGACAGCGCAAACAGTGAGTCTGTCATTGAAGAAAGAGAGGCAGAAATCCGTCAGTTACAGGAACAGTCAGAAGAGGCTGTTCAGCAGAAAACGGAACTGGATGAAAAATTAG
>CAVAFS010000083.1:0-7796 GCA_963587975.1 Bulleidia sp.
TCGTTTTGCTTCGGTTTTATCGCGCTCACTTCCAACTCCTATAAAAGCTGGTCGTTTCCCGCTCGCGCAAAACTCGCAAAACTCAGTCGTTCGCTTAATCGCTCGTTGAGGAACCTTTCTCTGATTTTCTATTTACATTGTGAAAGTAGTAGCCATTTACACAGTAACACTTCGTCCCACACGCTGATTTGCATTCCAAGCAGAAGTAAAGTTATGCTGTGCGCTGACCTGCACCTTCAAAAACTAATGCAATATCATATAATATTCATAATTTAAATACAGAAATCGGAGAATCTTTCCAGGGCAAGCGATTAAGTAAGCGACCGATTTTCACAAGGTTTTGCGCGAGTGGAAAGCGACCAGCTTCTATAGGAGCTGAGAACGAGCGCGATGAAACCGCCGTGAAATGAGGGTAGCGCACGACTAGCTGCCATGGAAAGATTCTCCGATTTCGTATTAATAACTATTAAATTTTAGAAGTCTACGCGGCCTGTATACTGGTCGTTGATTACATAGTAAGCTGCATCTTCTTCCGGTTTCAGATACATAGTAATTGTTTTTACTGCTACGCCACCCTCTACGGAGTTGAACTGTGCAATTGCACGCTCTGTTAATTCAGCCTCGTCAAATTCTTTACCAAGATACTGTAATACGATCTTCTTGGTCGGTTTTCTTGTTACTTTTCTCTTTGTCTCTGTTTTTACAGCATCAGCTTTTTCTTTTACTGTCTTCTTTGCTGCTGCAGCTTTTTTAGTAGTAGCTGTTTTTGCTTTTGCAGCTGTCTTCTTTGCAGTTGTTTTTGCTGCTTCTGCAGTTTTCTCTACAGTCTCAGCAGCTTTTTCTACTGCTTTCTCTGCAGTCTCTTTTGCTGCCTCTTTTACTTCTGCTGCTGTCTCAGTAGCTTTCTCTGCTGCTTTTTCTACAGTCTCTTTTGCTGCTTCTTCTGCCTTCGCTGCTGTCTCTTTTACAGCTTCTTTCACTTCTACAGCCTTCTCTTCTACGACTGCTTTTGCTGCCTCAACTTTCTGAGCTGTTGTGTTTGTTGTCTTTGCTGTATGTACATTTGATGTCTTTCTTCTTGCCATGATCATTGTCCTCCCTCTGACATTTTCGGCACGTCTGCACGATTGCTGACTTATGCCAACTCATAATACCGGATTTTGGATTACTGTCGATATTATTTAGAACTATATTTTTCTGTATCGTTTTGAATTGTACACTCTTTCCCAGATTCTGTCAACAAATTAACAATTTAACATCTTTTTTCATTGTACTGGGCAAATGTCACATATACCATATAAATCAATGTTTACCCAGCAGATTGTCCAGCACCTCAAAGTAATTTTCGAATGTTTTTTTACAACAACCCGGATTCAAAATTTCGATTCCATCGCATCCCAATCCCATAACAGTAAAGGCCATGGCCACCCGATGATCATCGAAGGTTTCAATCTGACACGGCTGCGGTTTGCCAGGATGAATACATACCCAGTCTTCGCCTTCTTCGCAGGTAATTCCTGCATTTGTAAGATTGCTTATAATCGCATGCAGACGGTCGCATTCCTGTCCACGAATATGACCGATATGTGTGATTTTTACATCGGAAGACGCATATGGTGCGATGGCCGCTAAGGTTAATGCCTGATCGGAAAAATCATTCATGTTCACTTCCAGGCCTTTCAATCCATCGGATGGACCTGTCAGACGAATTCCATCAGGCTCTTCTGCCAGCGTACATCCCATCTGTTCCAGTAAACGCAAAAATTTCATGTCACCCTGCATACTGTCCCAATGTACATGATGTACTTTTGCTGTGCCGCCGGTCATGGCTGCCGCCGCATAAAAATAGCAGGCGCCGGATACATCCGGTTCGATCTGATAAATGTCCTGTTGATATTCGCGAGATGGTGCCACGGTATAATCATCGCCGTCAAAAGCAGCTTCCACACCAAATTCCTGCATCATTTTCCGTGTGATGCGAATATAAGAACCATCTTTTTTCTCGCTTGTGATACGGATTTTTAAACCATGTGAAAACATCGGTGCGATCAGCAGAAACGCACTCAGGAACTGTGTACTTGTACTGATATCCAGATCAAGGACTGCTTCCTTCTCCAGACTGCGGATTTGCGTTCCTGCGCCAGTGATACGAACCGGCAAATGCCAGGTTTCACCCATCCACTCTATGGAAGCCCCAAGGGAAATCAGAGCTTCAAAAAGCGGCTGCATCGGTCGTTTCTGCATCTGCTCGGATGCATTGATCACATAGGTACCCTCTGACACGCCAAGCATGGCCGTCAGAAAACGGGCTGCTGTTCCTGCACTTCCCACATGGATTTCACCGGAATGAGCCGGGAGAACACCACCATTTCCCTTTACCTGTACCACAGCCTTCGACTCATCGATGTGTACTTCATACCCCAGAGACTGCAGGGAACTTAAGAAATGTCTGGAATCATCGCTGAACAGAACTCCGTTTAGCTGTACCGGGCCGTCACAGAGAGCCGCCAGCAGCAGTGCTCTGTTTGTAATACTTTTAGATCCCGGCACATCGGTTTCCCAGTTTACCGGATCTGTAATATGTTTTACCTGATAAATCTCTCTCATCTCTTTTATCCTTTCTCGATCCCATTGAATCCCTCTACTGATATCATTTTATTGTGCACTACTCTGTAGTATAGTAATGGGAATTATTTTTCATCGTATACACATTCAGCAGCGAATTCTGAATATCCGCTGCTGAACATTTTTCCGTCTTATCATTATTGTGTTGTCGTTCCATCACCCGTGGTGCTTCCACCGGTATTTCCTGTATCACCGGTATTGGAACTGTCCGATCCGGTTCCACTGTCATCCGGTTTCGGATCAGAAGAAATGTTTCCACCGGAGATATCCTCCGTATCACTCGGAACATTTCCGTCAATCGCATCCGGTGTCTGTGTATTATCCGTAGTTGTCTGATCATCCGGTGTCTGCTGATCTGTCGTTTCATCTGTGGTCTGATCTGTGTTTTCATCCACCGTCTGATCTTCTTCATCCGATACCAGATCTTTATGACCGGAAGAAGAAATACCTTCCAGATCAAAATCTTTTGCATCCAGTCCATCGATCATGTACAGCATCGCATCTTTCCAGATGTATGCAGGATACGTACCACCGCTCAGATCCTTTACAGATTTCGGCTGATCGTAACCTACCCACACTGCAATAGTGTAATATGGTGTGTATCCACAGAAATAAGCTGCTTTGTTATTATTTGTAGTACCTGTTTTTCCGGCTGCTTCGATATCAGTAGAGCTGTACCAGTTCAATTTCTGTGCCGTTGCTCCACTGGCTGTAAGCACACCTTTCAGAATATCTGTCATCTGATCAGCAGCTGATTTTTCATAGATCTGCTTGCTCTCCGGCTCTTCGTAAATTTCATTGCCATCTGCATCCAGAATAGAAGAAATACAGTCTGTCTGTGTGTATGTTCCATGATTTGCCAGGGTCGCATACGCATTTGCCATCTCTACATTCGTAACACCCTGTGTCATACCACCAAGTCCGGAGCTCAGATTGTAGTCATCCGGAACAATTTTTGAGAAATTCATGTTTTCCAGATAGGACAATCCTACTTTCGGAGTGATTTCGTTATACAGAGAATACGCACATCCATTTTTACTCTTTTCTACTGCACGACGTAATGTAAATTTCTCGCCGGTCATTTTTTTAATTTCTTCCGAGGTACTTGTTTTTGCTTTGTCCACACTGATTTCCTGCAAGGTAGAGTTTGCGTCATATCCCTGCTCCAGGGCCGGTGTGTAAATAATCAACGGCTTGATGGAACTTCCCGGCTGCGCATAACTCTGATATCCACGGTTCAGGGAATACGTCTGTGAAATTGCATCCTGAGAACGTCCACCGATCATAGCTACTACTTTTCCGGTTTCGTTATCGATAACCGTCAGTGCTCCCTGGAATCCATATACATCAGAGCCCTCTTTTAAATCGGTGTTAAACGCCAGTTCTTTGTCCAGAATCTTCTGCAGATTTTTCTGCGCTTTCAGATCCATGGTCGTGGTGATCTTATATCCACCGGTATACAGTTTATGTTTGGCCTGCTTATAAGCCTCATCATAATTGTTATAATATTCCTCATACGCTTTTTTATCATCAAAATGGTGCTGGAATTCAAATCCGTCCAGCTTCATCAGATAACGAACCGTACAGTCAATGGCATAGGTTACTTCATAATTATAAAATGTAGTCTCTTCATCGCTGACAGCAGCTACCTGAATAGTCTCTGCCAGAGCCGCTTCGCCTGCATCTTTTGTGATGTAACCACACTCATACATATCCTCCAGAATCTTGTCGCGTCTGGAAATTGCATTTTCACTGTTTCTCAGTGGATTGTAGTACTCCGGTCTGTTCGGGATGGCACAGATATAAGCAGTCTGGGACAAGCTCAGATCATTGACATCCACACCAAAATATTTCTGCGAAGCATCCTCCACGCCGTAAATACCGTTTGCGAAACAGCAGCTGTTACAGTAAAACTCCATAATCTGCTCTTTGCTGTACTTTTTCGTCAGCTCACGGGCAATGAAGATCTCCTTGATCTTACGTGACATGGTCTTTTCATTGGAAAGGAAGGTACCTCGCGCCAGCTGCTGCGTAATCGTACTTGCGCCTTCCGCCACCTGACCTCTTGATTTCACATAGTTCAAGCAGACACGGACGATTCCTTTCAGATCCACACCATTATTGTGCCAGAAAGTACGATCCTCCACTGCCACAAATGCATTGACTACATCTGCCGGAATATCCTTGTACTCCAGATAAGTAGCATCATCCTCTTCTGCCAGTGCCGCCAGCTGCGTACCGTCCTCACTGTAAATATACGATGTCTGTGCCAGCCGGAATGTCTCCGGTGTACTGTCATCTACCAGCTGTTTTGCTTCTTTCGCGATCTGGAACAGATTCTGTCCCGTCGCTTTTTTCAGCATCATATTGCCAGCTGCAAACATCGCAAGAAATGCGATTATCAAAACAATCAGCACGTTCCTCAGTCTGCGGAAGAAATCTTTCCTGCGGGCCACTTTCAGCCGCTTCTGATATTTTTCCGGAGAAACCGGATCTTTTTTCTGCTGTAACTTCACACGTTTAACATGTGAGCGTACTTTTTTCTTTTTTGTTGCCATACGTTTACTCCTTTCGGGGATTTCTGTATCACGTTGGTTTTTAAAACAAACCCTTCTTCAACACATTAACTATTCATATGCCATGTTTTGAATGCATGAGCAGTATGCCATATTACTGTCTTTGCTCATTGTACCATATCTGTAATGAAATAGTTCTTAAATTATTGTGAAGTATCACGTTAAGATTCTCTTAATCTGCCCTTTTACGCATCTTCACGGGTCAGTTTCTTCACCCATTTGTAGCTTCGGAAATGGATAAAGGTCGGCAGTCCTTTAAATACCTGATCGGACTGGATCATAATAACTACCCCCACAACGGACCAATGCCACCAGAAAGCACTCATGAATGACAATGGGATTACGATGGCCCAGGTACTGATCATATTCATGATCATTGTAAATTTCGTGTCACCGCCGCCTCGGATGATTCCCATACTTACCGGCATCTGATAGGACATTCCAACCATGATAAAGCTCATGACAATGATCAGCTGGTCTGCCATCACCAGGGCAGAATCATTCAGATTGTACAGTGTCAGCAACGGTTTTCTCAGTAAAAATAAGGCAAGACCGAGGGCTGCTCCGATCAGCACGTCGATAACCGCAAGGGTGCGGGCATCGGATTTGATCCGTTTCATATCGCCACGTCCAACGGCTGCTCCGATCATAACCGCAGAGGATGATGACATGGCCACAACGATTACTTTCAGATACTGATAAAATGTGGTAGCCACAGAATTTGCGGCAATGGCATCGGAAGAGAGATGACCAAGGATTGCAGTCTGGAACGGTACGGAAATCGCCCACAGTACCTGTGAGAGCATAACCGGGATCTCTACCATTGTGTAATCGCGGCGTAATCCTGCATCAAATTTCAGGAAGTTTTCACTGAACAATTTTAATTTCTTATCAAATTTCAGCATGTATACAACAACAATGCCAAGTTCTACAATACGTGCGATCAATGTTCCGATGGCCGCACCGCGGATACCGAGTTCCGGTGCACCAAAACGTCCGAAGATCAACACGTAGTTGATTCCCACGTTCACGATCAGGGAAACAATGGAGATGTAGAAGGAAATCTTTACAGTCTCCACGCTGCGCAGTGCCGCCATCAGAACGTTTGTGATGATAAACAGCAGGAAGGTATACTTGATGATTCCAAGGTAAGATACACCCTCTGCGATAATTTCCGGATCATTGGTAAAAATAGAAATTACCAGATGCGGAATAAAGGTACAGATCAGGATTGTAACGATTCCACAGATCAGGCCGAGTTTTAACGCAATACCCGTCAGCTTGCGGATTGGCTGCATCCTTCCCTGACCCCAGTATTGGGCACCCAGAACGACAAATCCCTCACCGATTCCGAGGGTGATCTGCTGTACCATGAAAAAAATCTGATTGACAGTCGCCGCTCCTGATAACGCATTCTGACTGTAGCTGCCAAGCATAATGTTATCTGCCATGTTTACGCTGTATGCCACTATATTCTGTAATGCAACGGTAATCAAAAGCGGGAATAAGGTCCGGTAAAATGTCGGATCCTTGGTAAAAAAACTTTCTTTTGTTTTCTGTCCCATTAACTATGTACTCCTTTGAATAAAAATTCTTCTGCCTTTGGACCGACCAAAAGGCATTATCTTAGACAGTATAGCACTTTTTACCAGCAAAGAAAAGTTTGAGTTCACAAACCACAAAGAAAGTATGAGTTCACAAACCACAAAGAAAGTAACTGCTTAAAGTTCCTCATAAAATTGCCTTTTCTGGTTATAAATAAAAAAGATAAAGCCTCATTTCGACTTTATCTTCCTATATTTTCCCTCTTTTATTACAAGTTATCACACGATTTTTGCTACAGCGCTGCAATCTGCTCCTGAATGTAATCGTGCATATTTTCCTTCTCTATTCCCAACACAACGGAAAGCTCTCCGTATAATTCCTGTTCTGTCACTCTCAGATAACGTTCATCCAGCGCAGTCACTTTCTTGCCCGCTGCCAGACGCTCTTCTTTTCTCTGGTTCAGCGTCTTTAAAATACTGATCCAGGCCCGTCCACTGCATCCATGCAGTGCCTGTTTGTAGCTGGCCTCCCGCTGTTTTTCATTCGGGACCTCCAGATTTTCAATGGATGGGATCTCATGAATCAGCTGGTTTGCCTCTTCCTTTGTCATCACCCGGCGGATGATCGCCTTTGCACTGTCCGTCGGCAGATACACGGTCTGCTCACTGTTTTGCACCGGATGCATAATATAATACAGCCGTTTCTGATCGACACCCGGAATATCTATATTTGTAATATCCTGAATCTGGCAGACACCTTTGCTTCCATATACCACATATTCCCCTTTTTCAAACATATACAACGCTCCTTTCGTTAACCTGGGGCTTCCACTCCCTTAAAAAGTAGGAAGTGGGAATAAATTATCTCTACATTTTTCTTTTTTCAACAATTGTTATATAAAGTATACCACACTTTTCCAAAAGAAGTCAGTGAATTGTATATATTTTCAGAAATTTTGTGACTTTTTTACAAGAATCTGCCGATTTGTTTTTGTCTATTTTTCACAGTAACTAAGTAGGTTTTTATCCGATTTCCGCAAAAAAGAAAGAC
>CAVAFS010000084.1:0-581 GCA_963587975.1 Bulleidia sp.
CCGGGAAAGGATTATTTCGTAAAATTTAACTGCCCGGAATTTACCAGTCTGTGCCCGATCACCGGTCAGCCGGATTTTGCAACCATCACTATTTCTTATGTGCCGGGAGAGCGTATGGTGGAGAGTAAATCCCTGAAGCTGTATCTGTTCAGTTTCCGCAATCATGGAGATTTTCATGAGGATTGCGTAAATGTGATCATGAAAGATCTGATCAAACTGATGGATCCGAAATACATTGAAGTGTGGGGAAAATTCACTCCGAGAGGCGGTATTTCCATCGACCCATACTGTAACTATGGAAAACCGGGCACAAAGTGGGAAGATGTGGCATGGAACCGTATGGCAAACCATGATCTGTATCCGGAAAAAGTAGATAACCGTTAGAGGATGTGAAGTCTGCAAAAACGGACACAAAATGGGATTTAGATATGGAAGGAAAGCAGGAGGAGCGCAGATATGGAAGAAATGAAACGAATTGACCGTGTGTTGAAATATAAGGGTGCTATTGTGGATGTGTATGACGATGTTATGCAGTCTCCGACAGGAAAGATCGCGCACTGGGATTACATTGCACACCGCAA
>CAVAFS010000084.1:591-5176 GCA_963587975.1 Bulleidia sp.
GCACTGAACCGTGAAACGCTGGAAATTCCGGCCGGTTCCAGAGACAGTGTGGAAGAGCCGACTTCTGTGTGTGCAGCCCGTGAGCTGGAAGAGGAGACCGGGTATAAAGCTGCAAATCTGGAACTTTTGATTACAGTGTCTACCACAGTGGCTTTCTGCAATGAGACGATTGATGTGTATCTGGCCACAGATCTGACAAAGACACAGCAGCATCTGGATGAAGATGAGTTTGTGGAAGTGGAGAGTTACACCATTGAGGAATTGAAGGATATGGTTCTGACACAGAAAATCCAGGATTCTAAAACTGCTGCTGCGATCATGGCATATTACGGAAAATACTGCATACATTAGACCAAAGCGAATCAGCAGGGTTATGGGGCAGATGATAACGAAAGCCATAAAACAGCCGGGAAAAATAGCTATGCTGCATAGTTGCATGGCTATTTTTCTCGGTTGTTTCTTTTTGGGGGTATTGGTGGCCAATCTATGGCTGCGAAATGAAAATTTATGGATGGGATTTGTGTTTGAGACGCAGATAAGAAATCTGGCAAACACAGGTTTGAGCTGGCAGGAAATTATGTGGCAGGTTTTACCGGCGAGGATTATTCCCTGGGGGATTCTTCTGGTCATCTGGAATTTTTTATGGGGAAATCTGTTTTTGCATCTTTGGGTTGGATGGCTCGGACTTTCCGGTGGATTTGTCTTTTCTTCCTGCCTGTGCAGATATGGATTTTCCGGGATTTTTTATATGCTGGTTTCCGGCTTTCCACAGATATTGTTATATCTGGCCGCATACCTATTATTGATATTTTTGTGGGATGCAAGGCGGAATATGCGATGGAATAGAAGAAACCAGATGCCGGGAAGTATGGACAATCGTAAGGAGAAGATGCTTTTCCTATTACTTGTTTTTCTGGATTTCGGAATCTATGTACTGGGTGTCTGGCTGGAGTGCAGCGTGAATCCCTGGCTCCTTAGCATTGTTGCAGCAGTGCAGTAGTGAATGGCAAAAGAATGTTCGGAATGTAAAAGTATAAAGATAGAAACATCGGTGTATAAAAAGAAAAATAGTTAAAGTATACAGGAAGAATGAAAATATAAAAAAGATATCTATTTGCAGATAAGTGCAGACAGATATCTTTTTTTGCTATGCTTTTTGTGATTTATGAGTCACACAAAAGTGGGGACTATTTTACAGAATCTGCAATTGCATAGAGCAGCTGTTCGGATTCTTCCCATCCAAGACAAGGATCCGTGATGGATTTTCCGTAAATATGCTCACCGATCTTCTGGTTGCCCGGGCAGATGTAGCTCTCGATCATCACACCTTTTACCAGGTTGTTGATGATACCGGATTCTTTGCGGTTGTGCATTACTTCTTTGACAATACGGATCTGCTCTTCGTATTTTTTGTTGGAGTTGGAATGGTTTGCATCTACGATGCAGGCCGGGTTCACCAGATCCATTTTTTCGTACATTTCATTTAAGCGGATCAGATCTTCATAGTGGTAGTTCGGGATGGCAACGCCGCGTTTGTTTACTGCGCCACGCAGGATAACGTGAGCCAGCGGGTTTCCGGTGGTATCTACTTCCCAGCCGCGGTGTACAAAGTGATGCGGATGCTGGGCAGCGTATACGGAATTCAGCATAACGGAGAAGTCACCACTGGTCGGATTCTTCATACCGCTTGCAACGTCAAAACCGCTGACCGTCAGACGGTGCTGCTGGTCTTCAACGGAACGGGCTCCGATGGCAACGTAGGAGAGCAGATCATTGATGTAATCCCAGTTTTCCGGGTAAAGCATCTCGTCTGCTGCGGATAAACCGGTTTCTTCGATGGCACGAAGATGCAGGTTACGAACGGCGATCAGGCCGGCGATCATATCCGGTTTTGCCTCCGGATCCGGCTGGGTGGCAATTCCTTTGTATCCTTCACCGGTTGTTCTCGGTTTATTTGTGTAGATACGTGGAATCAGGATTAATTTGTCTTTTGTCTGCTCGTTGACTTTGGCAAGACGGTGGATATAATCCATAACCGGCTCTTCCTTGTCAGCAGAACATGGACCGATGATCACAAGGAATTTGTCGGATTCACCGCGCAGTGCGCGGCTGATCTCAGCATCACGATCCTGTTTGACTTTTTTGCATTCTTCCGTTAACGGATAAGATTTTTTGATCTCTTCCGGTGTCGGTAATTCTTTTAAATATGAAAAACTCATTTGTTTGTACTACTCCAATCTGTTTGTGTATTTCTTTAAACAAAATGTCGGGTTTGGTATTTTTTACAATGTATTAATTTTTAAAATATTTCTCACGGATGACTTCAACTGGCATTTTCGCTCCGGTCCAGCACTCAAAGGAAGCAGCACCCTGGAAGAGGAGCATGTAAGTGCCGTTAAATACCTGACAGCCTGCAGCTTCTGCCATCTGATACAATTTTGTCTTCATCGGGTTGTAGATGATATCGCAGACGATCAGTTTCGGGAACAGCATGGATGCGTCCGGGATCGGGCACTGATCCTCGTGTGGTGCCATACCTACGTTTGTTGCATTTGTCAGAATTGCGCTTTCTGAAATGCTCTTTCTCATCTGCTCGGTATCTGCAAAATCATAAACATTGATGTTGCAGGAGGTATGCTGACGGACACGCTCTGCAAAAGCGAGGGCCCGCTCATATTCTTCGGTAAATGCTTTCATCTGGAAGATGTCAATGTCGGAGACACCATCCAATGCAGCCTGTGTACAGATCGCAGTAGCAGCGCCGCCTGCGCCAAGTACCGTCATTTTTTTACCGATGATGTTGTGGCCGGCATCTGCAACGGATTCCATAAAGCCGATACCATCTGTAGTGTGGCCGATCAGTTTGCCATCTTTTGCGATCACGGTATTGCAGGCCTGTGCAATCTGGGAAGCCGGGGTCAGCTCGTCCATGTATTTTACAATCTGAACTTTATATGGCATGGTGACGTTAAAGCCTTTTGCGCCAAGAGCCTGCAGGCCGCGGACAGCGGTTTCAAGGTCTGAATCAGCCAGATCAAAAGCCAGATATACATAATCAAGATTTAACTGACGAAATGCTTCGTTGTGCATCTGCGGTGAGATGCTGTGTTTTACAGGAGTTCCGATCAGTCCTGTTAATGTTGTTCTTCCGGTAATTTCCATAATCTATTCCCTGCCTTAAACTTTTTATGGTCTTATGATAGGTGTTTTTGTAAAAAAAGTCAATGTCTTGCAGGGTTTCGGTTTCTCATTTGGGAAAAATATGCTACAATAGCCACAATGAGCGTAAAGCAGATGGGAGGTATATATGCAGAACGCATTTGAAATAAAAGGAATTCGGATCGGAGACGGCAGACCGGTGATCTGTGTGCCGGTAGTTGCGGCCGAAAAAGAAACAGTAATTGAGCAGATAAAAAAATTGACAGAACAGAATGTCCAGATGATTGAATGGAGAGTGGACTGTTTCGCTGAGGCAGATAACGTGGATGCCGTGCGGGAAGTGCTTCAGGCGGTACGTGGGTATGTTGCACATACCGTGTTTTTATTCACATTCCGCACCAAACAGCAGGGCGGCAGCCGGCGTATGGAGGAATGGAAAATCCTGAAACTGAATGAGACAGCAGCAAAAAGTGGCTGTGTGGACCTGATTGATCTGGAGTTTTTTGAGGCTACGAAACCGGAGAAAGAGATCCGGCGGTTTCAGCGCATGGGGGTGCGGGTCATTGCGTCCCACCATGACTTTGGCGGAACACCGGACGACCGGATCCTGCGGATGCTGATGGATCAGATGCAGCAGGGCGGCGCAGATGTGGCAAAACTTGCAGTGATGCCGCAGAATGCAGATGATGTGGTTCGTATTTTAAAACTGACCAATGATATGAAGCAGAAATATCCGACACTGCCGGTTGTGACCATGTCCATGGGCGCACTTGGTGTTGTGAGCCGCATGGCGGGAGAGATTTTTGGCTCCTGCATTACCTTTGGCGCAGTGGGAGAGACTTCCGCACCGGGACAGATCCAGGCGGGACAGCTTGGGGACATTTTAGATATCATCCATCAGGGAATGGCACAGGAGGAACAGGCATGAAACAGCACATTTATCTGATCGGTTTTATGGGAACCGGAAAGACGACAATTTCACATAAATTACAGCAGCTGACACAGGCGGAAGAGATTGATATGGATGCCTGGATCGTAGAAAAAAATGGAATGTCCATCAACGATATGTTTGAAAAATATGGTGAGGCATATTTCAGAGACCGTGAGACAGATGCGGTCCGTGAGATCGCGGGCTGTGCACCGGCTATCGTATCCTGTGGCGGTGGAGCAGTTCTGCGTGACCAGAATACACAAATGATGAAAGAAACCGGAAAAATAGTGCTTTTGACAGCGACACCGGAGACAGTCTATGAACGTGTCAAAGACAGTACCGACCGCCCGCTTCTGAATGGAAATATGAATGTGGAACACATTGCAAATCTGATGGAAAAACGCCGGGAGTTATATGCGAAGGCATGTGACATTAAAGTGGCCACAGATGGCAGGACTCCGCAGGAAATCGCAGAAGAAATTCTTGAAATCAGTC
>CAVAFS010000085.1:0-792 GCA_963587975.1 Bulleidia sp.
GTATTTATGGAAAAGAAAAAACGAACCCTCATTTCCTGCGCCATGCTTGCCGATGAGGTAAACCATATTTTAAAACAGACAAGTATTGAACTTCCGGTCATCTGGGTAGAACGGGGGCTTCACAACACACCGAAAAAATTGAATCAGCTTCTGCAAACCCACATTGATCAACTGCAGGATCAGGATGAAATCCTGCTTACCTTTGGACTCTGCGGCAACGGAACTGCAGGACTTGTCAGCAAACATACCATTTTGCGCATCCCACGTTTTGACGACTGCATCAATCAGTTACTCTGCAGCCAGCCTCGAACTGAGCGTAAGCAGACCGAGACAGATTCCATTTATCTGACCCGGGGATGGACGCTGGACAAAGAAGCGATGGTGCAGCAATATGAACTTTTATCCGAACAGTATGATCCGGAAATGCGGGATATGATTTTTCAGACCATGTATGCAGGATACCACACGCTGACAGTCATTGACACTGGATGCTATGACACAAAACCGGTGGAACAATATGCGGAGAAAGCCGCAGGTTATCTTGGGTTTAACATCAAAACGGTTCCGGGAAATATCCAGACACTGGCGCATTTGATCTGTGACATAGAAGACTCCAATATCCTGACACTTGCTCCGGGAAAACCGATCACCGCCTCCCTTTTTGAGCTTTGATACACTTATTTATAAAATTTCTCCCAAAATGTTCGTTTTTTTCTACAAAACAATCAGCATTTTTCTTGCATTTTAGGGCAAAACGTTTACAATAGAAATGACGAGTATATCAAATTATTA
>CAVAFS010000085.1:802-4029 GCA_963587975.1 Bulleidia sp.
AATTAATACAGAAATTAAAAGAGAGCCCTCGTACAATCGTCTTCACAGAGGGAACTGATGCACGTATTCTGGAAGCTTCTTCCCGTCTGCTTGCAGGTACATTCTTAAAACCAATCTTAGTTGGTAACGTAGATGAAGTAAAAGCTGCTGCTGAGGAAGCAGGCTACAATATCAACGGTGCAGAGATCATCGATCCGGCAAACTTCGACCGCATGGATGAGATGGTTGCACAGATGGTTGAACTTCGTAAAGGAAAAATGACAGACGAGCAGTGCCGCGAAGCATTATCTCATGGTAACTACTTCGGAACAATGCTTGTAAAAATGGGAATCGCTGACTGCTTACTTGGTGGTGCTACATATTCCACAGCTGATACCGTTCGTCCGGCTCTTCAGCTGATCAAAACAAAACCAGGCAACAAGATCGTATCATCCTGCTTCATCCTCGTTCGTCCGGCTGCTACAGGCGACAACGAAGTACTGGCAATGGGTGACTGCGCAATCAACATCAAACCGACTGAGGATGATCTGGTAGAGATCGCTCTTGAGACAGCTCAGTGTGCTAAGATCTTCGGTATCGATCCTAAGGTTGCATTCTTAAGCTACTCAACACTCGGATCCGGTAAAGGTGAGGATGTTGACAAAATGCGTAACGCTTGTGCAAAAGCAAAAGCTGCTGCTCCGGATCTGGCTATCGATGGCGAGCTTCAGTTTGATGCTGCTGTATCTCCGCGTGTTGCTCAGACAAAATGCCCGGATTCCAACGTTGCAGGACATGCAAACACATTTATCTTCCCGGACATCAACGCTGGTAACATCGGTTACAAAATCGCTCAGCGTCTTGGTGGATTCGATGCTTACGGCCCGATCCTTCTTGGTCTGAACGCACCGATCAACGATCTGTCCAGAGGATGCAACGCACTGGAAGTATACTCCATGGCGATCATCACTGCAGCTTTAAGCTAATTTTTAAAAAACCTCTTTTTAACGATAGGTTGTGATAAAGAAAAGAAGAAATTTACCTCCGCAGCTAACAATCGCTTGCTGAGGAAAATTTCTTCTTTTCTTTTATTTACGTTACATATCCCGATTTCATGTCGCTACTTAATTTTTCTACAACATTTGTAGCATTTTCCATTATTTACAACTGGAAAGTTTCTTTCTGGCACGTAGCGCCGTCGTGGCGTAAAATTTTATGATTGCCGTAACGTAAATAGCGTCAGGCAGGCAATATTTCCTCGGCAAGCGATTGTTAGCTGCAGAGGCAATATTGCTGACTGGCGCTTTCACAACCCAAAATTTTCAGCCACCAAGCAAGAAACTAAAAACGTTTCCGGTCCCGCTGAGCCATTTCATACATCATCTTTTCGCGCTGCGCTTCAAAATATACGTGCAGAACGTCCCAGGAGGCGTTTGTAGGCGTCATAACCATCTTGTAGTCTATTTTTACGTTGCGGTTACGTAAATCCATCAGAAGGCGGTCTAGCTGCTTCTCCGTGAAGTCACACATCACGATCATACTGCCTTTCGGATACGCACCGCCGAAATATCCACCATCATCTTTTCCCTTGGCCAGGTCTCCCAATGCCATATGAAATTTCGTCTTTGGAACAGAATCCACCTGTATTTTCATCGGTGTCAGAATCTGTCGGATATCATTCTCATTTTCACACTGAAATAATAATATCTTCGCCATCGCTTAGCAGTCTGCCTTTCCTGTAATGATCCACGGAGCCGGCTGCTGTTCAAAGGAATTTTTGCTGTTCAGTCGTGCTACGGAAATCTGGATAACTTCTGTATCTTTAATTCCATATTTTTCAAACATACCGGAAATAGATGCAGCTACGCCAAAATCCAGTGTATAGATCACAATGCTGATCTGCGGATTCAATTTTGTCAGGTATTCGATCTCCTGCTCCATGCTTGCAGATGCCACCATAAATACCAGTGACGGAACCGGACATCCTTTCATGGTCTCTTCATCCACATGATCGATCACCTGAATGTTGTGCAGGCCGAAATGGTCAATGTTCTCTTCCATGGTGGCTCGGTCGTCTTTATTGTACTCTACCGCGATCACAGTGCCCTCTGTAGCGATGATAGCAGCCTCTACGGCAATACTTTCCCCACTGATGACACAAATATCGTCCTGACGGCCTACATGCATCTTATTTAAGATGACAGAACGTATCTCGCTTCCTACATAATGAATGGAACCACGTTTGAAATTGTGGTTATCCATACCAATTTTGTATGTGTTACGCGCATGCTCATTCACGATCAGCATACCTGCGGATGCGTTGATACCTCGATTGATCATATTGCTCACTTTATCGTGTTTGATCTCACCTGCAGGCTCTGAGCCCTCGTTATACCACACGTCACAATCGCCAAGTCCCGCATTCCACATCCGGTAAAAAATATCGTCAATTCCGGCTTCGGTAAACACCAGCACTGCTTTGTGTGACTCTACCGTCGGAATCAGGTTTTTATTTTTTCGGGTGATATCGAGCATCTTTACTTTTTCCAGGTCAATGGCTGTGTTTTTCGCAAAATACTGCAGCCAGGATAAAATGCTCTCGTTGGTAAAAATCTGCTGTTCCATAAGAAAATACCTCCCATACACTAATTCAAAAATGCGATCCGCATTTAATTATGTTAATTTTACCATTATCAAAAACACACGTCAATAAATCCGTACCTTTCTGCACCTTTGCCTTATTATAATTTGTTAAGAGATACTTTCTTTTTTCTTCATATTTCATCCACAGAATGAACACATTTTACCAGTAATATAACAGTATCAAATAAATCAAGTGAAACACATAACAAACATTTGAAATTTGATGAAAAGCCAATAACCTAACATAAAAAAGCTTCTGAGGGTAGTCAGTTAACCAGCATTGGCACATTCAGGGGCGCCTAAAAACAATTTCCTTTATATAGATAAATTTTTCATAACTCACTCTCCCCCAAAAAACCGGATTCCTAATGAACCCGGTTTTTTATTTTCCCGAAATACAGGTATCATTTTGTTCTATTTGAAAATTTCATTGTGAAAGTGAAGGATATAAAAAATTGTTATGATCTATTTATGGAACTTCAAAATAAGCCGGACCGATATGAAATATGTATATTTTTACGGGGAATGTATATTTATACATCTCTATGTATAATAAAAGCCACCTGGATTTTCTTGATCTAATAAGTATTTCTTATTATAAAAAT
>CAVAFS010000086.1:0-4328 GCA_963587975.1 Bulleidia sp.
CCGGAAAAAGAGTATCAGGAGTGCTGCAACAAAGCAATGGCATTGGCAAAAACACTGGTAGCGGAGGAAGCATTATGATTTTACTGATTGATAATTACGATTCATTTACCTATAACTTATATCAATATATGGGAATCTTCCGGGAGGACATCGAGGTGGTTCGAAATGACAAGATCACCATCGAGGAAATCCGGCAGATGGCACCGGAAAAAATCGTACTTTCTCCGGGACCGAAAAGCCCAAAGGAAGCTGGTATCTGCTTAGATGTAGTAAAAGAATTTTATGATAAGATTCCAATCCTTGGTATCTGCCTCGGACATCAGACCATTGGCGAAGCACTTGGCGGAACCGTCACTTATGCAAAAGAGCTGTATCACGGAAAACAGTCATTGATCCATCACACCGGAACCGGAATTTTCGATGGCATTGAATCACCAATCCGGGTAGCCAGATATCACTCCCTGGCCGTATCCGCGGAGGATTTACCGGATTGTCTGGAAGTGCTGGCCACCACCGAGGACGGCGAGATCATGGCAATGCAGCATAAAGAATATCCGGTGATCGGATTACAGTTTCATCCGGAATCGGTGTATACCGAACATGGAAAGCGTATGATGGAAAATTTTTTATCCTTATAAAATAAAAGCTCATGAAAGATAAAAATAAATAACACAAATAGATGAAGTAAAAAAGTGAATCAAATAAATTGTTAACTGAGAGGAACCAATATGATATTAGATAAAATCGTGGAAGATAAAAAAGTGCGTCTGGTGGAACACAAATCCCGTATTTCACCGGCGGAGATGATAAAGCTGGCAGAACAGTGCGAGGCGCATCCGGCAAGTTTTTATGAAGGACTTGCCAAACCGGGAATTTCCATCATTGGAGAATTCAAAAAAGCTTCTCCAAGCCTTGGAAACATTATCAGTCAGATTGATCTGACCAAGCGGATCGATGAGTACAATGCTTCGGTAGACTGTATTTCCTGCCTGACAGAAGAAGATCACTTCCTTGGAAATGTAGATTATTTGAAAGAAATCCGGGAGATTTCACCGCTTCCGATTTTAAGAAAAGACTTCATGATCGATGAATATCAGTTTTACGAGGCAAAAGTGATTGGGGCAAATGCAATCCTTTTGATCACCGGAATTTTGGATGATGTTCAGCTGCGTGATTTTTATCAGCTGACCACAGAACTTGGACTGGATGCCTTATTTGAAGCCCATACCGAAGAGCAGATGGACAGGGCACTGAATTGTGGAGCGAAAATCGTTGGTGTCAATAATCGTGATCTCAGAGATTTCACCATTAAACTGGACACGACAAAACGCCTGAGTAAACTGGTTCCGGATGATAGAATTTTCGTGGCAGAGAGCGGAATCGTATCAGATGAGGACGTAAAATATCTGAAAGAATGCCGCGTGGATGCATTTTTGATCGGACGGGCCTTTATGGAATCCGCCAATCCACAGGAACTGGCAAAATACTGGAAAGCACTGTAACAGACATAAGAAACAACTGTGAAAACAGATGGAAGATCAACAGTTACAGGAAGCGTGATAGATATGACAAAGGTAAAGATATGTGGTCTGAGCAGACCGGAGGACATCGAAGCAGTCAATACATACGGCGCTGATTATGCAGGATTTGTCTTTTTTGAAAAAAGCAAACGAAATGTCAGCTATGAACAGGCAGAAAAACTGCTAAGACAGCTGAAAAAAAATCCGAATATCCAGTCCGTTGCAGTATGCGTCAGTCCTTCTAAAGAAGAAGTAAAACGATTCAATGATATGGGATTTGATCTGATCCAGATTCACGGAACGATCCCGGCAGACTGCCAGTCGGATGGAGGCCTGGCGCTGTGGCAGGCAGTGAATATCGCTGGAAGTACAGAAGTAAATGCAGAAGCGCTGTTTGTACAGGCACCAAGCATCAGAGGCTATGTGGTAGATGGAGCCGAGTATGGTTCCGGCAAAACTTTTGGATGGGAAGCAGAAGAAAAAACATTTGTATTCCCGGAAAAGTTGAAAATAGAGAAGCACCAGTTTATTCTGGCAGGCGGACTGAATATTGGAAATGTACAAACCGGAATCCACATGCTGCACCCGGATGTGGTGGATGTCAGCAGCGGCGTGGAGCGGGATGGCATCAAAAATGCAGCGTTGATCCGGGAATTCATTTCAGCCGTAAAGCAATGTTAAAAGCATTCATGATGATAACGTTTCAATGATTCGATAGAAAAAACGAAAAGCAATCGTTGAGATAGACAGGAAAGGTGAAAGATATGAGTAAGAAAAATACATATTATGGAGAATTTGGCGGACAGTATGTGTCCGAGTCATTAATGAATACATTAGAGGAACTGGATGATGCCTTTGAAGAGGCAATCAGAGATCCGGAGTTTATCAATCAGTATAACTATTATCTGAAACAGTATGTAGGTCGTGAGACACCGTTATATTATGCAGAGCGTCTCAGCAAAAAATACAGTACAAAAATTTATCTGAAACGTGAGGACTTAAATCATACCGGTGCACACAAGATCAACAACGTGATCGGTCAGATCCTTCTGGCAAAACGTATGGGGAAAAAGAAAGTCATCGCAGAGACCGGCGCAGGTCAGCACGGCGTGGCCACTGCAACCGGTGCAGCACTGTTTGACATGGAGTGCACTGTTTACATGGGAAAAGAAGACATTGAACGTCAGGCCTTAAACGTAATGCGTATGGAAATGCTTGGTGCAAAAGTTGTCAGCGTGGAATCCGGCAGCAACACTTTAAAAGATGCCACAAACGAGGCAATCCGCACCTGGGCAAAAACAGCAGAGGATACTTTTTACATCATCGGTTCTGCGGTAGGTCCGTATCCATATCCGAAGATGGTCAAAGAATTCCAGCGTGTCATCAGCAAAGAAGCAAAAGCGCAGCACTATGAGGTGGAAGGAAAACTTCCGGATGTGGTTATGGCCTGCGTGGGCGGCGGTTCCAACTCTATCGGAATGTTTGCAGAATTTATTGATGAAAAAGACGTGGAACTTATCGGTGTAGAGGCAGCCGGACTTGGTATTGAGACAGGAAAACATGCAGCAGCAATGCCGCTTGGCGAGCCGGGAACTCTGCATGGTATGCGTTCTTATCTGCTGCAGGATGAAGATGGCAATATTCAGCTGGCACATTCTATTTCCGCTGGTCTGGATTATCCGGGGGTAGGCCCGGAGCATGCATATCTGCGTGACAGCGGCAGAGCTCAGTACGTGTCTATCACAGATACAGAGGCCATGGATGCACTGATGGAGCTTTGCAAACTGGAAGGAATCATACCGGCGATCGAGAGCGCACACGCTATGGCTTATGCCTTCAAAAAAGCAAAAGAAATGACACCGGAGCAGTCCATGATCGTGTGCCTGTCCGGACGTGGTGACAAAGATGTCAATACGATTGCAAATTATCTGGCAGGAAAAGGTTATCTGAACTAAGCATTGACCAGACAGATGACGAAATCAAAAAATGTAATGCTATTTAAAATAAACAGCATGAATTAGTAAATCAGGCAATTATGGAAAAATAAATTGGAGTAGAAGATCATGAACCGTATAGAGAAAAAATTACAGACCTTACAGGAAAAAAACGAAAAAGCATTTATTACATATATTACTGCAGGACTTCCGGATATGGAGCATTGCGCGAAACTGATCCGTGCCCAGGAAGAGGCAGGACTGGATATTCTGGAGCTTGGTATTCCATTTTCAGATCCGGCAGCAGATGGACCGGTCATTCAGGATGCGTCCTATCGTTCCATTTTAAAAGGAACCAACCTGCGCAAGTGCTTTGATCTGGTAGAAAGCGTGCGAAAGGATGGCTGCGAACTGCCGATCGTGTTTATGATGTATTACAACACGGTATTTCATTACGGACTGGATAAATTTGCAGAAAAATGTGCCGAAGTCGGTGTCGATGGACTGATCATTCCGGATCTTCCACTGGAAGAACAGCAGCCATTAAAAGATGCTCTGGCAAAACAGGATGCAACCATTCTAATCCAGCTTGTAGCACCAGTATCCGGCAAACGAATCCCGGAGATTTTAAAAGATGCAAAAGGATTTGTATACTGCGTATCTTCCATGGGCGTCACCGGTCAGGGAGCAAACTTCCACAAAGAAGTTCTTTCTTATCTGAAATCTGTCAAAGAGCAGGCGCAGATCCCGATCATGATGGGATTTGGTATCCGTACCGCGGCAGATGTGGAGCCGATGAAAGATATTATCGACGGAGCAATTGTTGGTTCTCATTTCATCAATCTGATGGAAGAAAATCAGTATGATCTGGATG
>CAVAFS010000087.1:0-5018 GCA_963587975.1 Bulleidia sp.
GGGCTGGTGGTATGTAAAAGATGGTAAGATCGATTTTTCTTACACAGGAATCGCAAACAACCAGAACGGCTGGTGGAGAATCGAAAACGGAAAAGTTAACTTCAATTACACAGGCGTAACAAATAATGAAAACGGCTGGTGGTATGTAAAAAATGGTAAAGTTGACTTCGGATGCAACAGCATTAAAAACAACCAGAACGGCTGGTGGAAGATCGTTAATGGTAAAGTTGACTTTGGTTACACAGGTGTAACAAATAACGAAAACGGCTGGTGGTATGTGAAAAACGGAAAAGTTGATTTCGGTTACACCGGTATTAAAAACAACCAGAACGGCTGGTGGAGAATCGAGAACGGAAAAGTTAACTTCGATTACACAGGCGTAACAAACAACGAATATGGCTGGTGGTATGTAGAAGACGGAAAAGTTGATTTTGCATACAACGGTCTGGCTGACAACAAAAACGGCGAGTGGCTTATCGAGAACGGTAATGTAACCTTCAAATATAACGGAGCTTATATGGATGCAGAAGGCAAAGGTTACGTGGTAGAAAACAGTAAAGTAAACACAGATCAGGTTGCTGATATTGATTACCTGAATGCAAAACAGAATACAGCACAGTATTTTGATTATTCAGAGAAAATCGCAGCACAGATGAACAACTATCCGGTAAATCCGGAAGCTGCAAAAATTGATATTGCAGCAGCTGATGAGAATGGTGCTTCCGGCGTTGTGCTGACAGCATCCAAAAAATCAGAAGGTGATTATTATCTGAATGCGCTGGTTGCCGGAGACAAGATCAATCTGACAGCAACAGGCGAAAATAAAGTAGCATCTGCAGTAAGCAGCAATGAAGCAAGTGATATCGCAGTAGTGGACGGAAATGTATCCTTTACACCGGCTGCTATTGATGCAGATAATCCTGTAGACGAGATTATCACAGTAACAATGGCGGATGGTAAAGAATATCGTGTACATACTGTAAATGAAATGCTTCCGGGTATGGACATCACAGGAACAGGCGTGAAAGCTTCTGACGCAGGTGTATATACCTTTGCACTGGATCACTTCTTCCTTCGTGTAAATACAGACGGAGAATTAGTATACTATCGTTACATTCCGCAGTATGAAGTAAAAGTAGATGATCGTGATGAACTTGGCGTAAGTGCAGAGAACATGGCAGAGAACTTCGCTGCTCAGGATGCAATTGATGGAAGCCGTTATTATACAGCATTCATTGAGCTTGAGCCGACATACAGAAACTCCATGGGTGGATATTCCAGCGGATATTACCTTGTAATGGATGACAATTATGTAGATATTGATCAGGCCACTATGGCACCAAATGATGATGCAAAACATTATCATGGACAGGGTTACCTGGATCAGCATGAGTTTGTAGTACTTGGTAAAAATCATTACATTAACCTCAGCTACACACCGGTACTGGCAGACAACCTTCCGGAGACAGTAAAAGGTCTTGACGGCGGAAATACTGCTTATGTATGGGTAGGTATCATTCAGGAAGTAAAAGACGGAAAAGTAATCAAAGAGATCAATACAGGTGATTACCCGTTATTATATGAATCAGCCGTAGAGTCCATCAACTACAGCGAGAGTACACTCAACGGTGCACCGGCTTCTATCGGACAGCAGATGGTTCAGAAAAACTTTGCAGCAGGCGTAAGAGATTACGTTCATGTAAACAGTGTGGACTACACATTAGATGCAAACGGAAACACAGACAAGATTCTTGTTTCCATGCGTGACCAGAGTGCGGTTTACCAGTTTGATTTCGATACAGGAGCAATCGACTGGATCCTTGGTGGTAAAGCATCTACACTCAAAGGTTATGAAGGATATACTTCTACACGTAAAGATGATAACGGTGTTGAGTTCCAGGCTCTGACATTTGGACAGCATTTTGCACGTTACACAAATAAAGATGCAAACGGCATGATCACAGGAAATACACAGATCAGCTTATTTGATAACCAGACAGGTATCGGACCGTTCTTTACCTCTCCGACTTATCCGGGAGCAGCACCAACAAGAACACGTACCTTTGAAGTAAGTATCAATGAAGCAAAAGGAACTGCCAAAGTTTATAATGCGATCAATGGTACAGACCTGACAGACAAAAATGGTAAATACCATATTGCCAGCCATTGCGGAAGCGTACAGTATGACAGTGATACATCTGTAACAATCGGTTGGGGACTTCACGGTGTCATCGACAATATTCCGGCCTTTGTTCCGGATCAGGCAAGACAGAATCTGGATGCAAATTATCCGGAAATTGCTCTGAAACAGGGATGCCGTCCGGTATTTACAGATTACAACATGGCAGCTGGAACAATTTCCTTTGAGCTGACACCAGTCAGAAATCAGATGAATTTAAGCAGTCCGGATGCATTGTTCTCTTACAGAACTTATAAGACAGCAGACTAATCGCATAGAGAGAACGTTAACGTATCTTAGGATAAACGCAATGATCCCGGGGATTTTTCCCCGGGATTGTTGCGTCTGAAAGGAAAACAGTGTACACTGGTATTACCATAAAAGATTGTTTTTGCGGGGGAGGAAGTAGTTATGAGGCTGGAACAGATTACATATTTTTTGAGTGTGGCAGAGCATGGAAATATTACTGCAGCTGCAAAATCATTATACATTTCCCAGCCGGCCCTGAGCAAACAGATTACACTTCTGGAGCAGGAAGTAGGTCTTCCATTGTTTGAGCGGCAGGCGAGAGGCGTGGTGTTGACCCAGGCTGGTGTGCAGTTTCAGAAAGATCTGCAGAATATTTTAAAAGAACTGGAGAATGCCAAAAAAAATGCGGTGCTTGCGGGCCGTGCACAGAAGCCGTTGCTGAATATCGGCTGTTTTGACGGTGCATACGCGGATGATTTTCTTCCACCTGTCTATGATTATCTGAAAGAAGCTGCATCCGGGCAGAAACTTGTGATTCATAAATGCAATTTTCTGGAAGGCCATGAGTATCTTGAAAAAGGAAAAATTGATCTGTGGTTGACACTGGATCCATCCTGGCAGGACAGACCGGGATTCGTAAAAAAGAAAATTGCATGGAGAAAAGGGGCCATGATTTATTCAGAAAAATTGCAGGTTGGTCAGAAAGAGAATCCTTCCTGGGAAGATTTTCGGGATGAGACCTGTATTCTGGTGAAAAAAAGTCAGAGTCCGGGCATGTTTCAGCACACCTTAGATACGATGGAATCAATCCATCTGGATGAGGGAACCATTGAAGTGGTAGAAAATATCGGCACGCAGATCAGTTATGTAAAACTTGGCAGAGGGTATTGTTTCCTGTCTGAAAATATCATACAGGGAAGTAAAGCACTGAGATGCATTCCGCTTCCGGGAGAGCGTGGTATCGATATCGTTGCTGTCTGGTCGAAAAAAAATGAGACGGTGACAAAACTGATGGAGAACTATCCGGCATGAAGCACCGAGGATGCATCTGTTTTTTTGTAAGGTGGATATAAATGATAAAAATATTGTCCTTGGACTGAAATGCTGTTAGAATAAGCAAAAACAGTGAAGAAAAAAAATGAGGTATGAAATGATAAAATTTACAGATGTTTCCTTCGGATTTCCGCAGAAGGATTTATATAACGAGATTTGTTTTGAAATCGTCGAGGGTGACCATGCGGCGCTTATCGGCAGCAACGGAACCGGCAAAAGTACGCTGATCGACATGATCATCAACACAGATGAGTATCTGTATGATGGAAAAATAGAAAAGGACGAAGCGGCGCGTATCGGTTACATTCCGCAGTTTGTAAAGCATGAGACAGAGGATATTTCCGCTTTTGATTTTCTGGCAAAACCTTTTGTTGAACTTCAGCAGAAATCAGAAGCAATCTGCGCGGAGATGGAGAGCGCAGAGGATATGGACGAGGTGTATGGCCGTTATCAGAAAGTGCTGGACGAGATGGATGCCATTGACGCGTATAATTATGATTCTAATATCCGAAAAGAACTTGCGATTGCAGGGATGACGGCATTAGAAGATGTATCTGTTACAAAGATTTCCGGCGGCGAGTTTAAATTGTTATCTATTATCAAAAGTATGCTTCTAAAACCGCAGCTTCTGATCATGGATGAGCCGGATGTATTTCTTGATTTTGAAAATATTATCGGACTTTCCAAGCTGATCAATAATTATGAGGGAACCATCATTGCGATTTCCCATAACCGACTGCTTCTGAGTCAGTGCTTCAATAAAATCCTGCATCTGGAAAACATGGAACTTCAGGAATTCCCGGGTACATTTGCAGAATATAATCAGGCGATGCTGGAGACAAAAGTCCAGATGGCAGAGCAGGCGACCAAGGATGCAGAGTGGATCGAGGTGCAGGAAAAACTAATTGAGAAGATCCGTGCGGAGGCAACGTATATCGACAATCCGGCAAAAGGAAGACAGCTGAAAGCCCGCGTGTCTTATCTGGAACGGCTACAGGCCAGACAGTGTAAGAATCCGTTTATTGAAAATCATGGATATGACTTTACGTTCCCAGAGGTGGAGCGACCGGAGAATTTTGATCCGGAAAATGCGCCGGTTGTAATCTCAGTAAAAGATTATGCACTTTCCTTTGAACGTGAATTATTGAAGGATGTTTCTTTTGAAATCAAAGCGGGTGAGAAAGTTGCCATCGTTGGTGCCAATGGAACCGGAAAATCCAGTATGTTGAAGGATATTTACGAAAGCATGAAATCAGATGCTGACCGTATCGGATATTATACCCAGATTTTTGATGATGATCCGGAGCAGCTTTCCGGTGGTGAGCGAAATATCAAACAGCTTCGAGCATTGTGCGAGTCAGATGCAGAAATCTTGTTTTTAGATGAGCCGTCCAGTCACCTGGATACTTATGCACAGATTGCCCTTGAAAAAGCAATCAAAGAGTATAAGGGAACCATACTCATGGTAACGCATGATTTCTATACCGTTGCAAACTGTGCAGACCGCATTTTGCTGTTGGAAAATGGCACTGTCCGT
>CAVAFS010000088.1:0-1406 GCA_963587975.1 Bulleidia sp.
CTGTGCAGGCTCTACATCTGTTACAAATACAACATCGGAATCAGTGGTTGCTGTCCATTTGCTTCCTTTATCAAATGCAACATTTGCGTGCTGGATGGCACCTGTCAGCTGTGTGCTGTTGAGCATTACCCACATCTCTCTGGTTGTATCCTCATGGATCAGGTCACCTTTTACATCCATGTCTGTCATCACAACGTTTACACCAAATACCTCTTTGGTTACTTTTGTTGCACACGGATCATCGTTTACGATGGTGTGAACCAGAACGCCTTTGTCGGAAGAGATATTTACGTCACACAGATCCAGCATCATGTTGTGGCTCTTAACCAGTACACACTCTTTCTTTGTATGGATATCTCCACCTGTTACTGTGATATCTGCAACTTCTTCCTGCCAGCCGTTTACACAGTGAGTCAGTGCGAAGTAAGATCCACACTCTGCGGTACAGTCATTGAAGGTCATATCTGAATTTCCTGCAACAATGGCAGCCATGCAGGACATATCAAAGTTACAGTCATTGAAGTAATCGTGGCATCCCGGATCAGAATATGCACCGTAACCACTCTTGGTACAAACGATATCACAGTCATTTGCTTCCAGGTATACATATCCTTCGGAGGACTCTGTGGAAAGAGCTGCCCATCCGTCGCAGATGATCTTTGAATTGTAGAAGTAGCTGGAGGAATTGGACATCGTACAATGTGTACGTGTGTTTCCATCCATCTCCAGTGCTGGTGGCGGAGTGGACATTAATGCGTCCGGTCTCTCGATATCGTCACCATATGGAATACCGTGTGCACAGATGACGGAATCGTATACTTTCAATACAGAACCTTCCTCTGCAGCTGTGGCATAACGGGTTCTTCCGTTTGTATCAATGACTGCGTTTTTGATGGTCAGTTTTGCATTGTATTTTGCTGCCGCTCCGCTGGCCGGTCCACCGATTCCCTGTCCGTCTCCGGCAAGGCTGATGTAAGCAGTATCAACTGTTACGTCCGTGCCTGCGCCCTCTGCATAAATGGCACCTTCGGTTCCTTCATATGCTACGACTTTCAGATTCTCTACCTTATCGTCAGATACTTTTCCACCGTATACTACGGATGGATTGGAAGTAGCCTCATCATATTTTCCGTCTTTGATATGTACGGCTGCTACTGCGTCCTCTGCCGGTGCAAACCAGTTGATCTTCGGTTTTCCCGGATTTAATACGGCATTGACGCCTTCAATAATGTCTGCCATTGTCAGCATGTTTTTGCTTTCTTCCCGTGCAGGTTTGTTCTTCTGCACGCCCTTGATTTTTACAAGATCCATACCATTTCTCCTTTTCTTCCACATCAGTGGATATGAATTTGTAATTATTCAGAGCCAAGCAGATTTACAAAAAAATGCGAATTATGCTCGCATGA
>CAVAFS010000088.1:1416-5901 GCA_963587975.1 Bulleidia sp.
CTGTAAATCTATTTGGCAAGAAGCCAACATTCGCAAAAGAAAAGCCTGTAAAGGCGATTTTGCGAATAGGCTCTGAATAGTTACTATATTATTGATTCACTTACATCCCCAGTGCCTTACTAGGTTTTTCCTGTTTTTGAAAAATGACCCCTGCACATACATGCAGAAGTCATTTTTCCATAGGTTCATAGGTTTAGGCAATATAGGTAATCATATATATTATGTTCGGTATGTCTAATATGTATGATTATAACTCTTTTTAAATTAGTCAGCGTACATACGGTCTGCTGCGTTGGCATCTTTCATCTTTAACATCGGGAATGTTGCGATAAGTCCGATGATGATGATTGCGATCAGGATACCGTAAGCCATTGTAGCTTTACCAGACTGGATTAATACTGTCATCATCATAGCTGCTACAGCTGATGGTACTAACTGGATAGCCATGATAATACGGTTTGCTGACTGATACTCTCTACGTCCATATACGTAAGATGTGATACAAGGATGCATTGTCGGAACACCACCTGTCATGCAGGCAACACCGAATCCCCAACCGATCATTAACGGTGTAGATGTACCATCCTGAAGCATCAGGCAAAGTACCGGGATAAACTCGCAAAGTCCTAAGATGATGGAAGCTTTAACGGAACCGAATTTGTCATCAAGGAAACCGAATACATAAGACATCGGAATACCAAGTACGGCACCAACACCAAGCCATTTAACAGCCTGACCAACCCACAGTTCCGGACCACCAAGTGTGATGTAACGGATAGCCATGGAGCCCATGCATGCGTTGATGATGAACTGGAATGCACCAAAGGATACGATAAGTAACCAAGCTTTTTTCTGTTTCAGAACCTGGCCAACTGTGAGGTTAACCTCATCACTGGACTCAGATTTCGGAGCATGATCTGCACCGTCCGGGTAAAGACCAGCATCTTCCGGTGTATCTTTGATACCAAATGCAACTACTAAGCAGATAATAACGATCAGAACAGCAATTCCAATGTAGAACGGTCTGTAGTCACCACCGAAGTTGTTTTTGATCAGGTTTGTCATAACACCAGTACCAACTACGGAGAAAATCGGGGAACCCATTGTGATGATACCCATGATCTGTCCACGATATCTGATGAACCAGTTAGCTACCAGCATGAAGCCTGCCATCTGAAGAATCATACATCCACATCTTACGATGAATAATGAGATGAAGAATAATACATAGTTACCGGATGCAGCACCGCCGTTGCAGTCAAGTCCGTTTGCAGCTGCGATACCGATTGTTGCTACTGCTGTGATCAGCATAACAACGATCAACGGTTTTTTAACACCAAATTTGATAAACAATGTACCATATACAAATGTTAATGCGATACATACAAAGTTACCAACTGTCATTGGGAGCTGTGTGGAAGATGCTAACCATCCGCCGCCCTGCTCTGTGATGAATGTCTGAATGATATTGATCTGATCATTCTGAAGTCCTGAATACAGGAACATGAATACGATACCGAGAATACATAACAGAATCGTATAGCCCATGAATTTTTTGTTTTTAGCCATTTTTCAATTCTCCTCCTTTAATCACGTTATGTCCCATTTGCCTGAGCCATTCTTGATGTTTGTATTGTGCCACATCTCTGACCTATCTTAAAGGCAACTTTTTGTGAAAAAAGTGCTGTTTTTTTAGATTTACTTTAGAAAGTTTATACTTTTTTTATTCTTCCCAGCAGATCAGTCCGCCTGTCATATCCGGATTTACATGCGGGAATACATAATCAGCGTATGCTTCCGGAATCTGTTTGTATGAGAACTCGTGGCTGATCAACGGTGTGATGTCCAGTTTGCCGTATTTGATCAGGTTTAAGAATACCTGAATGTCCTCATCACTGGTCCAGCAGTCAGAGTTTACATAACGGTTCAGTTTTTTACCCATAACTGGCGGCCAAGCGCCCTCAATCAGCAGGTCTGCTCTTCTTAATTTATACGGTTTGGAGTTTACGTATGTACCAATCAGGCTTGCACCTTTCTGCATGATCGGATCATCAATCGGCGGCATAGCCTCTCCGTGTACCTGGGAGATCATAACGACACGTCCACGCTCAGAAACGAGTTCTGCAGCCTGCATTAACGGTCCTCTTGCGCCGGTTGCTTCAAAGATAACCGGAAGTCCGCCACGGTTTAATTTTGCTACTTCACGCTCTAATCCTTCCGGATCTGTCTTGGAGTTGATAACAACGTCAGCACCCATTTTCTTTGCTGCTTCCAGACGATTGTCATCCAGATCAGTTACGATAACAGGAAGTGCTCCTGCGATTCTTGCGCACTGTGCTGTGATTGCTCCTACAAATCCCTGTCCAAGAACTGCACACGGCTCGCCCATCTGTAAGTTAGAACGACGAAGTGCGTACATTCCTGTATGTCCAAGGTTCCAGAATGCTGCCTGTTTTAAGTCAACGCCTTCCGGACAAAGTGTACAGTTTAATTCAGATGTTACGACATACTGTGCATGCTCTACCGTTGCTACTACGTGGTCGCCGACTTTTAAGTCTTCCACGCCTTCGCCAACCTCGATTACTTCTGCTGCCATTGCATATCCGATGCTTGTTGGAAGCGGTACGATGTGCTCGCCGAGAAGTCCGTTTTCTGTTCCCGGGCTCATTGCGCTGTATTTTGCTTTCAGTAATACTTCTCCTTTACCCGGTGCCGGAATCTCTTTCTCCTTTAAGACTACTTTCCCCGGCTGAGCCTCTGCATAGATAGTTTTCATATTAATTCCCCTCCTGTTTTTGTGCGGGTTATTTTATGTTCAAGTTCAACACAAAAAAAGCCGCTGCCTATGAAGTTTATTATCTTGATGTGATAATTATTTCATAAGCAACGGCTTATCTCAATGTCGTTTTCTGTGAAAAAAAGGACGTTTTTTGTGATGTTATATGCTAGTTTCATTATAGGGAAAATAGAGGTTTTTGTTCTTATTTTTCATATTTTCATGAGATTATGGTATTCCAGCTGTCCATATATTCTCCATGCCAGTGTAACTCACCTAAAGTTCCTGCTGGCGGCGAAGTCCATTCTTCCTTTACACGCAAAATTACCTTCTCATTATTTTCCAACCTAAAATCTGCTACCGGATAATGATGCCAGCGTGCAACTGTCCTGACATATTTTTTCAAAAACTGTGCGTTTGCAGCATGAGAAACTGCGGCTTCCTGCGCAACTGGCCCGGGCTTTAATACTTCACATTCTGTCAGTACAAATCCCTGATATGTAAGAGCGATCAAATCTCCCGGAAAAAGCATATCATAAACCGACCATTCCTTGATATCCAATGTTTTCTTCTCATCTCCATAAAGTCTCACTACGATGCACGGATATCCGGTTGCGCTTCCGCCGCCGGAAATACGAATTTTCTTTTCCAGGATCATCCCTTCAGTCACAACTGGTGTCTGCTTTCTCCAATCCCGAATTCGTAAGCTCATCAGTTTCACGATAATGATGATACCGCTTCCGATGCAAATGCATACACACAGCACACATAATGCCGACCTTTTTTCAAATGCACTGACAATTCCTCCAGCCAGACTTCCAAGAAACAGGATACTCAGCACAAGTCCCATGACAGCCCGATTGTATTTTTTTCTTTTTGCATATTTTTTCCAACGATTCAGTGCCACATCACGCTGTTGATTATTCTGCTCTGTTTTCTCAGAATCCAGCTCACCTTTCAGCAAGTTCTCCACACTGCATCCAAGACATTCTGATAGTGACAGCAAAATTCCAGTGTCTGGAAGCCCACGTCCTGTTTCCCATTTTGAAACAGTCTTTGGTGATATATCTAACAATTCTGCCAGCTGCTTTTGTGAAAGATCCAGTTGCTTTCTGCGATTTTGTATCAATTCCCCTGTTCTCTTTGCATCCATACTACATGTCACCTTCTCTCTTTTGCTGCTCTCAGTGTACATGTTTTATGAATATTTCGTCAACCTACGCTTCGTAGGGTATTGGAAAACTTTATTTTTTGAATAAATTTAAGTAAAAATACACACTCTTACCTTTCATGTGTATTTTTACTTAAATTTATTCAAAAAATAAAGCCACATCCTCACTTTTATGGTGAAACCTGACTTTATCTGCAAGTGCTTTTACAACATATTTTTCTTTCTTAATATCAGCAGGATCAGAATACAGATTGCAAGGGTTCCAATACAAATAATTCCAAATCCATAAGGGGTATCGGACAGCGGCATCCATTTTCCGCTGACGTTCATTCCATATAATCCGGAAATGATCGTCGGAATCGCCATAACCAGTGTGATTGATGTCAGGTATTTCATGACGTTGTTCAGTCGGTTGTTAATAACTGAGGATACCAGCTCTCGGGTACCGTTGATGATGTCTCGATAGATCATTGTCATCTCAATCGCCTGTTTATTCTCGATGATGACATCATCCAGCAATTCGGTATCTTCCGGGTAC
>CAVAFS010000089.1:0-749 GCA_963587975.1 Bulleidia sp.
GGCAGTATCCGTGCTGGTGGGAATGGTCGTGTATGCAGCTGCATTACTGTTGATCAAAGGACTGACAGAAGAAGAACTGCACAGTTTTCCGAAGGGTGAACTGATCATTCGCGTGGCGAAGAAGTTCCATTTATTATAAAAATAATTACAAAATATCGTGACGGATAGCAAAAGATTATCCATCTGATTTGTATAAAAAAAGAAGAAATGTGAATACTACGTGTAAAGGAGTTTTAAGTATGATGAAACAGACACGTATGATTCGCATTTCTTTTTTGATTTGCACCGGATTGATCATCGCTGCCTTCTGGGGCGGCTTTTATATGGGGGGCAGTCAGTTTACTTCGGATGCGGCACCAATCCAGACAGTATCCGGAAACGATGAATCCAAAGAAAATACTTCAGCTTCCGCACAGAAAAACAGTACAGATAACACGACCGTGGAAAGTATGAATAATTTAAAAGAAGAGAAATATTATGTCAAAGTATCCGGGGAATATCTGTCCGTTTATTTCAGTGATACCGACCGGCTGTATTTCGAGACAAGCCTGAAGGTGTCAGATTTGCCGGAATATCTGAGAAAGGATGCGGTGAATGGCATTTCATTTTCTTCCCTGGAGAATCTTTACAGTTTTCTGGAAAACTATTCGAGCTGACGGAGATAAATCGAATGCGGAAAAGTAAATATAGAAAAATAGAATCTCTGGAAAACGAGAAATTAATCCCGGGAAACGACTTTCCAAAATCTG
>CAVAFS010000089.1:759-13100 GCA_963587975.1 Bulleidia sp.
GTGCTATACTGAACCACGAGTGATTTTTGTCTCAGTCTGAGGAAAAACTCGGACCGAGAAGATAGATCCGTTTATATCAATCAGAATCATGCACTAAATTTTACATGTGTTTGAAGGGAATGTAAGTATTGTAATTTTGAAAATATAGCTGCATCAGGGAGGCTGGGATGTCAAAAGAGAAGAAGCAAAAGGGAATTGGAATCGGAACCGGGATGATCATTGGAATTGCTATCATTTACATATTGTTTGGACTGGCAATGACGTTTATCCCACAGTTTAAGGAAATTTATATTATTTATATTGCCGGGGCAATTTTTGTGGTATTCGGTATTGTTATGATCGTGAAGTATTTTCTGACCGGAAGTTACCGGGATATCGGAAAATATGGTTTCTCTGCAGGCGTTTTGTGTGTGCTGATCGGCGTTTTTATGCTGGTTCGGACAAACGAGATTGCCGTTTATTTTTCGCTGTTTCTCGGCATCTGCATTTTGCTGACAGCCATTATCAAGCTGCAGAATGCGGTAGATTTAAAAAGTATGCACAATAAAGGATGGTTTGTATTCCTTCTGATCGCACTGGTATTTCTGGCAGCTGCGATTCTGATCGTGTTGAATCCGGGTGGAAAAGTAAGTCAGTATAAAGACGTGGTTTACTATATTTTGATCGCAGACGGAGTCATCAGCATTATCAGCCCAATCTACCTGATATTTGCGATCCGTACAAGCAGAAGGCTGGAAGTGACAGGACATACACAGAGTGTATCGGACAAAAAAGGCAAAGATGCAGGGGACGAGCAGGAAAAACGGCCAGATAATGATGTTAAAAAACAGTCCGATAAAACAGATTCTGATACAGAGAAAAAAGAAAAACCAAAAAAATCGGATCTGATACCCACTGAATCTGTTGAAAGTGTTCCGAAGAAGAATACACAAGAGAGGAATGCATCAGAGGATGCGCTGGACGATGAGATGACCAAAGAGATTTTACATTTTTTTGAGGATGATAAATAAGAGGAGTTTTTGTGAGACAGAAAGAATATGATGTAATTGTAGTTGGCGGAGGGGCAGCCGGTCTGATGGCTGCCATTCAGGCTGCATCTATGGGGGCAAAAACAGCCATCCTGGATCACCATGAAGTTTCCGGCAAAAAGATCCTGGCAACAGGAAATGGAAAATGCAATTTTACGAATCTGATGCAGGGGGAGAGCTTTTATCGATGCGATACCCCTGCCTTTGTATTGCATATTTTAGAACAGTTTTCCGCGGAGGATTCAGTAGAATTTTTCCATGGACTTGGTGTATTGACAAAAGAACGCCAGGGATACTGTTATCCGAGAAGCGGACAGGCAGCAACTATTCGGAATGCACTGATGCGCCGTGTGAAAGTGCTGAATGTCGATCTGTATAACGGTATTGGAATTCGAAAAATCCAGCAGGAGAAAGAGGAATTTGTACTGGATACAAAAAACGGTATGTTTGCTTCAAAAAGCTGTATTCTGACAACCGGAGGCATGGCGTCTCCAAAGACCGGAAGTGACGGAAGCGGTTATATTTATGCAAAAGCACTGGGACATACGGTGAAAAAAACGTTACCGGCATTGACAGCCCTGACTGCTGATGCAAGCTGGTTAAAACAGACGGCTGGTGTGCGGGCAGATGCTTCCGTAAGCCTTTTCGTAGATGGAACCTGTGTGGCGCAGGATACCGGGGAAGTACAGATGACAGATTATGGCATTTCCGGAATCCCGGTCTTTCAGGTGAGCCGGTATGCGTCATTGGCACTGGATGAGAGCCAGCGGGTGGAAGCGGTGCTTGATTTTGCGCCGGAGTATACAGAGGAAGAATTGCGTAGCTTTTTGAAAGAACAGTTAACTCAGATTTCCGGAGAAGAGACCTGGAAGGAAGTACTGTCAGGCATTGTAAATGAAAAACTGGCAGCCATGCTTTGTACGCAAAAGCATTTGGGCGAGCGTACGATCGCTTCTGTTAATGAGACAAAAAGACGGCAGTTACAGCGGGAACTGGTCCATTTGTTGAAACAGGTGAAATTAACGATAACTGGAACAAAAGGATTTTCTTTTGCACAGGTTACCTGCGGTGGAATTCCGGTGGAAGAACTGACTAAACAGATGGAGTCAAAAAAGATACCGGGACTGTTTTTCGCAGGGGAGATCGTGGATGTGGATGGCATCTGCGGCGGTTATAATCTGCAATGGGCCTGGTCCAGTGGAACCGTGGCCGGTAAATCCGCAGCCATGCACTGCAAAAAAATAGAGCAGTTGAAATAGAATAATATGGAGAGTTATATGAATAAGACAATTCGAGTGTCACAGATTTCTGTGCCTCTGGCACATACAAAAGAAGAAATCTTTCAGAAAGCGTGTACACTGGCACAGATTCCGATAAAAAAGGTGATCTCCATGCAGATCATGAAACAGTCGGTGGATGCCAGAAAAAAAGATGCACTTAGCTATACATATACTGTGCAACTTGTGGTAGATGCGAAACAGAAGATTCGGAAAAACCATGCACATGTGCAGGAAATTCAACCGGTGATTTACCAGATTCCGGAGAAAAGAGATGTAACGGAAGGTGAAAAGCAGCCGATCGCGATCATCGGTGCCGGACCGGCCGGTTTGTTTGCGGCATATTTACTGGCACAGTGCGGCTATTGCCCGGAGATTTATGAACGCGGAAAGGAAGTTTCTGCCCGCCAGCAGGATGTGGAAGCGTTCTGGAACGGTGGCAGCCTGAATCCGGAATCCAATGTTCAGTTCGGAGAAGGCGGTGCAGGTACGTTTTCCGACGGAAAATTAAATACGCTAGTAAAAGATAAATTCGGACGCAGCCGTTATGTACTGGAAACCTTTGTGAAATTTGGTGCCCCGGAAGATATTTTATATGTGGCAAAACCACATGTGGGAACCGATGTCCTGCGCACGGTAGTAGAGCGGATGCGTCAGGAGATCATCTGTCTTGGAGGAACCTTCCATTTTTCCACGAAGGTGACAGATTTACATAGTAAAGATGGTAAGATTTCGGAAATTGAGCTGAATCATAAAGAATGGAAATCTGTTTCCGGTGTAGTCCTTGCCATTGGACACAGTGCCAGAGACACCTTTCAGATGTTGTATGAGCGGCAGATCCCCATGGCGGCAAAATCCTTTGCGGTGGGTATGCGCGTGGAGCATCCGCAGCAGATGATTAATGAAAGCCAGTACGGAGTGAACGCTGACATGACCTTACTGCCGACAGCGGCTTATAAGCTGACACATCAGGCTTCCAATGGAAGAGGTGTGTATTCCTTTTGTATGTGTCCGGGTGGCTATGTGGTAAATGCCTCTTCAGAGGAAAAACGTCTGGCGGTAAACGGCATGAGTTACCGGAAGCGTGACAGCCACAATGCAAACAGTGCCATTATTATTTCTGTGACCCCGGAGGATTTTCCAAATGCGGAACATCCGTTGTCCGGAGTCGCTTTTCAACGCACATTAGAGGAAAAAGCATGGAAACTGGCAGAAGGCAAAGTGCCGCAGCAGCTGTTTGGCGATTTTGAACAGGGAAAAGTAAGCACAGGATACGGAGCCTTTGAAAGCTGTGTAAAAGGACAGCATGCCTTTGCAAATCTGAGAGAAATCTTTCCGGAAGCATTGAACGAAGCATTTTGTGAGGGAATGCATGCCTATGGCAGAAAAATTGCAGGATTTGATCGGGCAGACTGTATTTTGTCCGGTGTGGAGAGCCGTACATCCTCTCCGGTGCGGATTCACAGGGATGAAAGCTTTCAGAGTGAGATCCGTGGTCTGTATCCATGCGGAGAAGGCGCAGGTTATGCCGGAGGTATTATGTCCGCGGCCATGGACGGATTAAAAGTGGCAGAGGCTATCATACAGCAGGAGATGAAATAAATGGAGATAAATGTAGCAGAATTAACACCCATGATGCAAAAATACATGGAGACAAAGAAGGAGTACAAAGACTGCATCCTGTTTTACCGTCTGGGTGATTTTTATGAAATGTTTTTTGACGATGCCCTGACAGCGTCCCGGGAGCTTGAGATTACGCTGACCGGAAAAAGCTGTGGATTAAAGGAGCGTGCGCCGATGTGCGGTGTCCCGTTTCATGCCGTGGAAGGGTATCTCAATAAACTGGTATCCAAAGGATATAAAGTGGCCATCTGTGAGCAGGTGGAGGATCCAAAGCAGGCCAAAGGTCTGGTAAAAAGAGAAGTGACCAGAATCGTTACACCAGGAACAAATCTGGATACCAATGCATTGGATGAGACAAAAAATAACTACATCATGTGCGTGGTGTATGTGGATAATAAATACGGTGTGTCCGTGGCAGATGTCACTACTGGTGCTTATTATGTGACAGAACTGGACTCGGAACGTAAACTGTTAGATGAGATCAGCAAATATATGCCGTCCGAGATCATTTCCAATGAGGCATTTTTTGTCAGCGGCATTGATCTGGAAGACCTGCGTCACAGACTTGGTATTACAATCTATTCCCTGGATGCCTGGTATTTCGGGGATGAACTGGCAGCCAATACATTAAAAGACCATTTCCATGTGGCTTCCCTGGATGGACTGGGACTTGGTGATTATAACTGTGGTGTGATCGCGGCAGGTGCATTGTTAAAATATTTGTATGAGACACAGAAGACAACACTGGATCACATGACCACCATCGAACCATATTCCACCGGAAAATTTATGGTGCTTGACAGTTCTACCAGAAGAAATCTGGAGCTGGTAGAGACATTGCGTGAAAAACAGAAACGTGGTTCTCTGCTCTGGGTACTGGATAAAACAAGAACGGCCATGGGAGCCAGAATGCTCCGTGCAAATCTGGAGCAGCCGCTTATTGAGAAAAAACAGATCGAGGCCAGACTGGATGCAGTAGAAGAACTGAAAAACAACATGATCTGCCGGGAAGAGCTGCGGGAATATTTAAATCCGATCTATGATCTGGAACGTCTGATCAGCCGAGTGGTTTATCAGACGGCGAATCCAAGGGATCTGATCGCTTTTCGTTCCTCACTTGAGATGCTGCCGGCCATCAAGACACTGCTGCAGGATCTGAGTACACCGCTGTTGCGGGAACTGGATGAGGAGCTGGATCCGTTAAAGGATATTTATGAGCTGATCTGCCAGTCTATTGAGGACGAACCGCCAATTTCCATCCGGGAAGGCGGCATGATCAAGAGCGGTTATAACGAACAGGTGGATCATCTGCGTAATGCCAAGACCGAGGGCAAAACGTGGCTGGCTAAAATTGAAGAGGAAGAACGGGAAAAGACCGGAATCAAGAATCTGAGAATCAAATTTAATAAAGTTTTCGGCTATTATCTGGAAGTAACGAATTCCTACAAAGACCTTGTGCCGGAGTATTATACAAGAAAACAGACATTGACCAATGCGGAGCGTTATATCACTCCGGAATTAAAAGAATTAGAGGAAACCATTCTTGGTGCGGAGGATAAACTGACGGCTCTGGAATATGATATTTTCTGCCAGATCCGTAATACTATCGCTGATCAGGTGGTTCGCATCCAGCACACAGCAAAAGCCATTGCGGCATTAGATGTATTTGCCTCTCTGGCTGTTGTAGCGGAGCAGAGCGATTACACAAGACCGAAGATCAACGAAAAAGGCATTTTGGATATCAAAGGCGGCCGCCATCCGGTGGTGGAAAAAATGATCGATAATGATATGTTTATCGCGAATGATACATATCTGGACAACAAAAATAACCGTATCGCGATCATTACCGGACCAAATATGGCAGGAAAATCTACCTACATGCGTCAGAATGCCCTGATCGTGCTGATGGCGCAGATTGGAAGTTTTGTGCCGGCGCAGAGTGCGAATATCGGCATTGTAGACCGTATTTTTACCCGTGTGGGCGCATCCGATGATCTTGCCTCCGGACAGAGTACCTTTATGGTAGAGATGAATGAAGTGGCAAATATTTTACGAAACGCCACAAGCAGCAGTCTTCTGATCCTGGATGAGATCGGACGTGGTACAAGTACCATCGATGGTTTATCCATTGCCTGGGCAGTAGTAGAATATATCAGTAATCCGAAGATTCTCGGAGCAAAGACGCTGTTTGCAACCCATTATCATGAACTGACCGAGCTGGAAGGCAAACTTTCCAATGTCAATAATTACTGTATAGCCGTAAAAGAAAAAGGCGACGATATCGTATTTTTGCGAAAAATCGTATCCGGCGGGGCTGACAGAAGTTATGGTATTCAGGTTGCGAAGCTTGCAGGGGTTCCGGACCCGGTCATTGAGCGTGCAAAGATGATCTGTGAGGAGCTGGAGCGTGCGAATATGAGTAATCTGGCAGCAAACCTTCCGGATATACCGGCGCAGCATAAAGCAAAGCAGAAACAGCCGGACGATGTGGATCTGGCACAGATGTCGTTGTTTGACACGGTGAAAGACGATGATATCATCGAGGAGATCCGCGAGATAGACCTGACGAATATGACACCGTTTGAGGCCATGAGCAAATTGTATGAAATCCAGAATAAGATTAAAAATCGCTGGTAGGAGGCACATATGCCACAGATAGAAGTATTAGATGAACAGACCATAGATAAGATTGCGGCGGGCGAGGTAGTAGAGCGTCCGTCCTCCGTAGTCAAAGAGTTGGTGGAAAATGCCATTGATGCGAAGGCTTCTGCCATCACCGTAGAGATCAAAGAAGGTGGAACTTCCTTGATCCGCATCACAGATAACGGATGTGGCATTGAGGCAGAACAGATTCCAATCGCTTTTTACCGCCATTCCACAAGTAAAATTCGAAAAGTAGAAGATCTGGTGCGCATTTCCTCTCTGGGATTCCGCGGTGAGGCACTGTCAAGTATTGCGGCAGTGGCTCAGGTGGAACTGATCACAAAGACACAGGAGCAGTTTACCGGAAGCAGATATCTGATTGAGGGCGGAAAAGAAATCTCTCTGGAAGAAATCGGTGCACCAAACGGAACAACATTTTTAGTAAAAAATCTGTTTTATAACACACCGGTGCGACGTAAATTCCTGAAATCGGCCCAGACAGAGGCTGGATATGTCAATGATCTGATGGAGCGGATGGCCCTGTCACACCCGGATGTATCTTTTAAGTTTATCAATAACGGGCAGATTCGTTTACATACTTCCGGAAACGGACAGCTGAAAGATATTATTTACCATATTTACGGTCGTGATATTGCGGCAAATCTGCTGGAGGTACACGGAGAGTACGAAGGTTTCTGCGTGGACGGTTATATCGGAAAGCCGATCATTGCCAGAGGAAACCGTAACTTTGAGAGCTATTTTATTAACGGCCGTTATATCAAAAGCAGCCTGATAGCAAAGTCACTGGAAGACGGTTATCGGGGCTTTATGATGCAGCATAAATATCCCTTTACCGTGCTGACAATTTCTCTGGATGGAACGTTGGTGGATGTAAATGTACATCCGAATAAGATGGAAATGCGTTTTTCCAACGGCGAAACATTATACCAGCAGCTGGTAGCACTTGTTTCCGGGCGTCTGCGGGAAAGTGAACTGATTCCAAAAGTGGCGGTGCATGAAGAAAAAGCATCTGCGAAACGTGTGGAAGTTCCGCGGGAAGCGGCTCCGGAACCATTTGAGACAAAACGTCTGGAGCGTCTGCGAGCAGCTGTGGCTAAGGACAGCCCATATGAACGGAAATACCCGGAACGGGATCCGTTGGCTGGAAGAACGATGCAGCAGAATGTTGCGTCAGAAAACAGTAATACTGCGATGGTTCGTGAAAATCTTGCATTTGGCGCAAAAGCAGTAGAAAAAACAGGGGATGGTGCACAGATACCGGAAGCGCATCCATCACATGAAGCTGAAACCGTAACTTTAGGTGTATCACAGGAATGTGGTGCTGCTGAATTTCAAGGTATTGTTTCAAATGAAAAACAGGTGCAGCATACAGATGCTCTTGCATCACAGGATGAAAGAAAGTGTATACCTGACAAAACAGAACCGATTATTTCGAATCCGGTGCAGCAGAATTTGTTTGAAGTGGCCGAACAGGAAGCGAAAGAATATGCGTCATCGGATGCGCAGCAGAACGTAGAAAATCATTCGGAAACAAATACAGGCAGACAGGAAGAATTAAAACTGCTCTCCAGGCAGGCCAGACCGCAGCACCGTATCATCGGACAGCTGTTTGATACCTACTGGCTGGTGGAATTCCAGGATCAGTTTTATATGATCGACCAGCATGCGGCACATGAAAAGGTACTGTTTGAGCGTACCATGAAGGCTTACCGGGAAAAAGAATTTACTTCCCAGATGATCAGCCCGCCGATCATTCTTTCCCTGACCATGCAGGAAGAAAATCTGCTAAAGAAGTTTTTGCCGGAATTTGAAAAACTCGGATATGAAATCGAACATTTTGGCGGCAAAGAGTATACCGTAAATGCCGTTCCGGGCAATTTATATGGCCTGAACGGACAGAGCCTGCTGCTGGAACTGATGGATGGACTTGGCGGCATGTCTGAGAAAGACACACCGGATCTTGTTGTGGAAAAGATTGCAAGCATGTCCTGTAAAGCGGCAGTAAAGGGCAATCAGAAACTTTCCAGAGCGGAGATCGAGCATCTGATCGATGAACTGCTGACACTGGAAAATCCGTATTTCTGCCCGCATGGCAGACCGGTGATCGTGGCGATGACCAAATATGAGATAGAAAAGAAATTTAAGAGAATCGTATAGAGAGATAAAAAACGGGATTATTTCTAAATAATCCAATAAATCTAAGAGATAGTAAAACTATGATGAAGGAACAGAAAAAACAACCATTATTAATACTGACAGGTCCGACCGCGGTGGGAAAGACAGATCTGTCCATTTCGTTGGCAAAAAGAATCAATGGTGCCGTGATCTCTGCAGATTCCATGCAGGTGTATCGTGGCATGGATATCGGTTCAGCCAAGGTGACATCGGAGGAGATGCAGGGAGTAAAGCATTATCTGATCGATGTACTGGATCCGGAGGATGAATTTCATGTTGTCCGTTTTCAGGAGATGGCGAAAGCAGCATTAAAAGAGATTTATGCCAATGGTCAGATTCCGATTATCGCCGGCGGTACCGGATTTTATATTCAGGCACTTTTGTATGACATTGATTTTACTGAGCAGGAAGAAGATACTGCTCTGCGGGAGCATTATGCAACACTGGCACAGGAACATGGCAATGAATACCTGCATGAGATGTTGCGCAAAGTAGACCCGGCATCTGCAGAGATTATTCATGCAAATAACGTAAAACGGACAATCCGTGCGCTGGAGTATTTTGAAAAAACAGGGGAACCGATTTCAAAGCACAATGAACAGGAGCGGGCAAAGGAATCCCCCTATGATTTTCGCTATTTTGTGCTGACGGATGAGCGCGCCCATCTGTATGAACGCATTGACCGCAGGGTGGATCTGATGCTGGAGGCCGGTCTGGTGGATGAAGTAAAACGGCTGCGTGCAAAAGGGTATCACAAAGGTATGGTATCCATGCAGGGACTTGGTTATAAAGAAATCCTTTCCTGGCTGGATGGTGAGATCAGCTATGAGGAAGCTATTTATTTACTGAAACGCGATACCAGACATTTTGCAAAACGTCAGCTGACATGGTTCCGTCGGGAACGGGATGTCATATGGCTGAACAAACCGGATTATGATTATGACGATTCCAGAATTCTGGATGACATTTTGAAAAATATTACAGCTGGAGGATGGTTATGACAGAAGAACCGATCAGACAGAAATACCTTGATATGGGTATTTCAAAAGAAGTATATGAGTTTGGAACAGAGATTGAGAAAACGTTAAAAGAGCGTTTTGATAAAATAGATGAAACTGCAGAGTATAACCAGTTAAAAGTGGTTCATGCCATGCAGAAATGCAGAGTAAGCGCAGAGTGTTTTCAGGCAACCAGCGGTTACGGATATAATGACATTGGCCGTGATACTTTAGAGGAAGTGTATGCAGAGTGTTTCCATGGGGAAGCTGCCCTGGTGCGCCCGCAGATCACCTGCGGAACCCATGCACTGGCACTGGCACTGATGTCCAATCTGCGCCCGGGGGATGAGTTACTTTCCCCGGTTGGCAAACCGTATGATACACTGGAAGAGGTAATCGGTATCCGCCCGTCTAAGGGGTCTCTGGCTGAGTATGGGATTACATACCGTCAGGTAGATTTGCTGAACAACCGCGATTTTGACTTTGAAGGCATCCGTGCTGCCATCAATGAAAAAACAAAGCTGGTGACGATTCAGCGTTCCAAAGGATACGAGACACGTCCGACACTGTCGGTAGAACGAATCCGCGAGCTGATTTCTTTCATTAAGTCTATCAAACCGGATGTGATCTGCATGGTAGACAACTGCTATGGAGAGTTCGTTGAGGAGCGTGAGCCTCTGGAAGTTGGTGCAGATATGATCGTCGGATCTCTGATCAAAAACCTTGGCGGTGGTCTGGCACCGATCGGCGGTTATATTGTTGGAAAGAAAGAATGCGTGGACAATGCGGCATATCGTCTGACTTCTCCGGGACTTGGAAAAGAAGTCGGTGCCTCCCTTGGTGTTATTCAGAGTTTTTATCAGGGGCTGTTCCAGGCACCGACCGTTGTGTCAGGCGCATTAAAGGGTGCTATTTTTGCGGCAAATATTTTTGAAAAAATTGGGTTCCCGGTAATCCCAAACAGTACCGAGTCACGCCATGATATCATTCAGGCTGTGACATTTGGCTGTCCGGAAGGCGTGATTGCATTTTGCCAGGGAATTCAGGCGGCGGCACCGGTAGATTCTTATGTCACACCGGAACCGTGGGATATGCCGGGGTATGACAGTCAGGTTATTATGGCAGCGGGAGCATTTGTACAGGGATCTTCCATTGAATTGAGTGCGGACGGACCGATCAAACCGCCGTATGCAGTATATTTCCAGGGTGGTCTGACTTGGTATCATGCAAAGCTTGGTATTATGATGGCACTGCAGAAATTAGTGGATGCAGGCATTGTAACCAAAGACTTTACAGCAAAAAATGTAGCAGACTTGTAAAATTTCTTCATAAAATTTTAAGAGAATTACAATGAAAGTTCGTGTTTTTCCGGTATACAGCAAAAAAAAATTATGCTATGATATCTACGACTGCATAGAGAGAGTAGAACAGGAAGACTTATGCAGAAAAATATGACAGTAAAAGAGTTACCGGATACAGAAAGACCTTATGAAAAGTGTCTGATGTATGGCGCGGAAGCACTGACAGATGCAGAACTGATCAGTGTCATAATCCGGACAGGAAGCAGGGGAGAACGGTGTGTCGATTTGGCTCATCGTATTTTGAATGCAGGTCCGGACGGACTGTTGAATCTGCTGCAGCTGGATATTAAACAGCTGACAAAGATTCATGGGATCGGCAATGTGAAAGCAGTACAGTTGAAATGTGTCGGCGAACTGGCAAAGCGGATTGCAAGCACCAGACGCAGACAGCAGGTGGTACTGGAGTCTCCGGAAAGCATCGCGTCCTATTATATGGAACGCATGCGGCATGAAACGCAGGAAATACTGATGCTTGCCATGTTCGACAGCAAAAGTATGCTGATCGGTGAGAAAGTAGTTTCTGTCGGGACAAGCAATGCGGCACTGATTTCAGCCCGGGAGATTTACCGGATGGCCCTGCAGGAGCATGCAGTCTATATTGTGATCCTGCACAATCATCCGAGCGGGAATCCGGAACCAAGCCGGGAAGACATCCAGGTTACCAGAAAGATAAAACAGAGTGGTGAGATACTGGATATTTTACTTATGGATCATATTATTATCGGAGATAATCGATACTTTAGCTTCCGTGAGCAGGATATTTTGTTTGAGAAAGGGAGAGAATAATGGCAAATATATACGGAATTGATCTTGGAACCTGTAATATTAAAATTTTTAGCAAACACAGCAACAAGATCATCAAAGAGAAAAATACCATTGCGGTAATCAATAAAAACCAGTTGTATGCATATGGCGATGAGGCGTATGCAATGTATGAGAAAGCACCGGAGACCATCAACGTGTCTTTCCCGGTTACCGGCGGTGTCATTGCAGATTACAACAATATGCAGACCATGGTACAGGAAATGCTGGAAAAAAATGTAAAAGGACATGTAAAAGGATCTGAGTTTATCATTGCAGTTCCAACAGATATTACAGAGGTTGAGAAAAAGGCATTTTATGATCTGTTTTTCAAGAGCAAAATGAAACCGAAGTCTGTACTTTTATGTGATAAACCAATCGCAGATGCGGTAGGCCTCGGTCTTGATGTCAACG
>CAVAFS010000090.1:0-730 GCA_963587975.1 Bulleidia sp.
AATCTGATCCGTTATAAAAAGCAAAACACAGGGAGGACTGACGGTGAAAAAGAAATTCAAACACAAAAAACTGGTGATCGTACTGGCCATCATTGTAGTAGTGATCATTGTACTGGTCGGCGTAGCCAAACGAAAATTAAACAGTGTAGCGGAGGCAGTCAACATTGTCCAGCTGGAAAAAGTAGACAAACGCGACCTGTCCGATTTTATATCTCTGACAGGAACAGTCAGCGGCGAGACAAAGATCAACTATTCATCTACCGCTGCATCTGAAATTACATCCATGAATGTGCAGGTTGGCGACGTGGTAAAAGTAGGTGACGTGATTGCCACTCTGGATAAAGATTCCATTCAGAAACAGATTGATGTACTGGAAAAATCTTTATCCAATGCAGCAGCGTTAAAGCAGAACGAAAGCAGTCAGAATCAGCGTGCCTTAGAGCGTGCAAAGGAAGATCAGAAAACACAGCTTGCACAGGCAAATGACAACATCAACAGTGCAGAGGCCGCATACACCGCGGCACAGAACACCGTAAATTCATTAAATAACCAGATCAAAACCGTATCTGATCAGGTAAATGCTGCATCCGATGAGGACACAAAAGCAGCACTTCAGGAAAAACTTGCTGACCTTCAGGATCAGCTTTCCAGTGCAAAAAGTGATCTGGCTTCCGCAGACAGTGCCCGCAAAGAAGCAAAAAACAGCTATACGAGCGTAAAATCATCCACG
>CAVAFS010000090.1:740-5127 GCA_963587975.1 Bulleidia sp.
CGGATGATGCGATTTATTCTGCTCAGAGCAGCATTGAGTCTGCAAAATACAACCAGACCGATGACAGCGATACACAGACGCAGTTAGATCAGCTGAAAAAACAGCTGGAAGACTGTACCATCACAAGCAAGAGTGAAGGTATCGTTACTGCAGTCAATGTTTCTGTCGGTGATGTAAATACTGCAAATACCACGCTTGTTACGGTAGAGAACAATACCGATATGATCGTAAATGCAAGTGTAACAGAAAAAGATATTTTAAAATTACAGGAAGGCATGAAAGCCATCGTTACTTCCGATGCTCTGGATAATCAGGAGATCAACGGTGAGATCATCAAAGTGGTAAAAGTATATAATGCGTCTCAGCCAACTTCTGAACAGACCGGACAGGAGACTTCCGGTGCAGCCAATACCGGCGGATTTTCCGTACAGATCAAACTGGATCACTGTGATCTGATCAGCGGTATGAGCGCAAAGGCAAAAGTTGTCCTGACAGATCGCGAAAATGTGCTGTCCGTACCGTATGATCTGGTGCAGCAGGACGAGGACGGCAAAGATTATGTACTCTGTGCCGAAGATAATGGTGACGGAACCTATACAGCTGTAAAGAAAAATATCACCGTTGGCGATGAGATTAACTATTATACAGAAGTGACCGGCGGAGACCTGAAAGTGGGCGATTATGTCATCATGGATTACTCCATTTCGGAAGGAGACACCTTTACCGGTGAAATTGGCAGTGATGAAAGTGGAAATGCAGATGACGGTTCCACCAGCGTAAGTTCCCAGGTAGTTGCGGATTAATCATGGAGGTTTTTATACATGTCAAATAAAATTATGATCCGCATGGAACAGATCGTAAAAACATATTACATCGGTCAGCCGAATGAGCTGGAAATTCTTCATGGTATCAATCTGGACGTAAAACGTGGCGAGTTTGTGTCCATCGTAGGAGAATCCGGTTCCGGAAAAAGTACGCTGATGAATATTATGGGTATTCTGGACCGACAGACTTCCGGAAATTATTTTCTGGAAGGCGAGGATGTCAACAGCATGGACGATACCGTGCGAAGTGTCATGCGGAATGAAAAAATCGGCTTTGTATTTCAGAACTTTAATCTGATTCCCAGAGCCAATGCGTTAAAAAATGTAACGTTACCTTTGATGTACAGTGAACACCGTCCGAAAAATGCAAAGGAAATCGGTATGCAGATGCTGGAACTGGTTGGAATGGCAGATCGTGCCACACACCGCCCGAATGAGCTGTCCGGCGGACAGAAACAGCGAATTGCCATTGCCCGGGCGATGATCAATGATCCGTCTATCATTCTGGCGGATGAACCGACGGGTGCGCTGGATTCCCAGACCGGTCACATGATTATGGATATTTTTCATAAGCTTCATGAGGAGCAGGGAAAAACGGTGGTCTTGATCACTCATTCCAAAGAGCTTGCAGCAGAGACAGAGCGCATCGTTACTCTCAATGATGGTATGATCGTATCCGACAGCAAAAAAACAGAAAATGATTATGATTTGTCACATGATCACAAGATGAATGATGGATGCAATAAGCCAGAAATCGGAGAGGAGGGATTGATATGCTGATAGAGAATATCAAAGAATCCTTTCAAAACCTTCTTTCCAATAAAATGCGTTCCTTGCTGACTATGCTTGGAATTATCATCGGTATTTCCGCGGTTATTACCATCACCACCATCGGAACATCCATCAAATCCACGCTGAATGCCACCTTGAATTCCATCGGTGGAAACAGCATCAGTGCCAGTGTGGATGCGATTTATCCGGAGGATGATGCTGACTGGGAAAACTGGGAATATCCGGAAATGACAGACAGCGATTATATTACAGATGATATGCTGGATGAACTGCAGGAAACGTATCCGGATGAAATTGCAGGTTTCGGTATTAATACATATCTTGGCAGCGGTCAGATTTACAAAAACAGTGACAAATATGCAAATGTGGATGCAACCGGAACTACAAAAGAACAGCTGGAGTACATGAAGCTTAATATTTATCGTGGACGTAATCTGACAAAGCAGGATCAGAAAAAAGAAAAACGTGTCTGCCTTGTTTCAGATACCATGGCTTCTTATTATTTTGGTGATGAGGATCCGATCGGACAGCAGATCATTTTTAATGGAAATGACGGTTATGCGTATGAATTTACGGTAGTTGGCGTATATGAGTATAGCACGGCTATTTTTGGCAAACAGGATACGACGATTCCGGAAAAAGACCGCAGCACAACCATGTATATTCCGGCGACTACTGCAAATAAGCTGAATCCGGAGGAATCAGAAAACGGTTACAGCTATATCAGCATTTTGCTGAAAACCGGTGCGGATGTAGATCAGGCAGATATGGATATTCAGAACTTTTTTGCAGATAAATATATGAACAACGAAAAATGGGAAGTAACTACATACAATATGTCATCTGATATGGGAATCATTAATACGGTTATTAATGTGGTAACCGTGGCCATTTCCTTTATTGCGGCGATTTCCCTGATCGTTGGTGGTGTCGGTGTTATGAATATCATGCTGGTGTCCATCACTGAGCGAACAAAAGAGATCGGTATCCGAAAAGCCTTAGGTGCAAAAAATAAAGCCATCAAGCAGCAGTTTTTAATTGAGTCCGTGGTGCTCTGTCTCATCGGTGGTATTATTGGAATTTTACTGGGAGTTCTGTTTGGATTCATTCTTGGAAAAGTGGCAATGCTTGTCATCAACAGCTATTACAGCGATTATGCAGGTTACATTATCATGAATGTACATCCGTCAGTAGTGGCGATCGTGCTTTCGGTATGTTTCTCTATGCTGATTGGTGTGTTCTTCGGATCTTATCCGGCGAAAAAAGCAGCAAAGATGGAAGTTATTGATGCACTCAGATATGAGTAAATTAAAATAAAACGTACGAAATCGGGTCATCTTGTCCCGGCGGCTAACAATCGCCTGCCAGGAAAAGATGACCCGATTTCTGATATTCGATAGTATCAAAGTTGATTTCATGAAGTTAAATTCAATTATCAAAAAAATAAAGGGGATTGTTTTTTTATTTTGATTGCAAATAAAAGATAGGAAAATCGGTTGATTGTAAAATCAGCCGTTTTTTTATGCACTTTTGTCACTTTTTCATTTAAAATCGTACTTATAGAGTGAAAGGGCACATCCACAGGAAAGTGGTCATTGTCCTTTGAAGTAAAGTTTTTATGAGGGCGCGTTCGTGAAACACAGAGAAGTACAAAAGAAGGAAATGCAGAAAGAACTTCTGGAACAACAAATGATAGAAAAGCTGTTTGCACGGTCAGAGGATGTCTTTAAAGATATGGAAACAACGTACGGAAAATTATGCAGCAGACTTATCGGACGGATTTTGAATCAGGATGAGGAAGACACCAGAGAATGTATGAATGACGTATATCTTAGTGTGTGGAACACGATTCCACCGCAGCGGCCGCAGTCATTGCAGGCATATATCTGCAAAATTGCGAGAAATGTGGCACTGAAAAAACTGGAATATCATACTTCACAGAAACGGCATGGAATGACAGTATCGATCCAGGAAGAACTGGATGCGTGTCTGCCACCGGCAAAAAATGAATATGATGAGCTGGAACTGGCAGAAATTATGAATCAGTTTCTGGAAACACTTGACAAAGAAAGCAGGATTTTATTCGTGCGGCGATATTGGTATGCGGATTCCGTGGAAGAACTGGCAGAAAATTTCGGATACAGTAAAAATCATATTTCCGTGAAACTAGGGCGGATCCGTAAAAAGTTGAAGAAATATCTGGAAAAAGAAGGTATTTATGTGTAGAGCAGCAGGAGAGAAAGGAGACGGACATGGATGAAAAGGGAAAATTGTTTCGGGCGATGACATGGATTGACGATAAATATGTGCTGGAAGCAGAATCTGAAAAAAAGCATGTGAATAAAAAGAAAATAAAGTATCTGGCAATGGCAGCAATGATAGCCTGTGCAATTCTGATTATGGGAACAAATTCTGATGTACAGGCAACCTTGAAAGAGGTATTTTCACAGACGGAAACGATTTCCTTTACAGCTTCAACGGAAGCGAAACCGAGAGATCTTGATTTTTCCAGATTACCGGAAAATATTCAGATGAAGAAGGTAGAAATGGAATCAGAAGACTTCCGATTGTACTGCCTGAGCAATGAAAACGACGATATTATATGGTTGTTTCAGCTGAACAATTATACAAATGATGGCAGTGATCAGGAACTGACGGTGCATGCAGAAGGTACTATAACCAGAAGGGGAAGTGAATATGGAACTTACTGGGAAATCGAAGAAGGAAAATCCTTTAGTATCATGTGGGAACAGAATGGAGAAACGCTGGAG
>CAVAFS010000091.1:0-4702 GCA_963587975.1 Bulleidia sp.
GATACAATGATATAAATAAAAATAAATTGTCTAATTATCTGACAATTTAAGGAAAAAAGTGGGTTTACATTTTCTGAAAAAAGCGGTATAGTATATCCAATCAATCAGTTCGCGTTAAAATACGAAAGAAAAGGTATTTAACCGAATACAGAGAAGCTAACTAAGGAAACTGTATAAACTGAAAATGTCTGCAGAAAGGAAGATGTTATGAAACTTCATATGAACGAGAGCAACGCCAAAGCTGTCGGCATGTACGATCCAAGGTTCGAACATGATAACTGTGGTATTGGTGCTGTGGTAAACATTAAAGGTGTGAAAACACATCAGACGGTTGAAAACGCATTAAAAATTGTTGAAAACTTAAAACATAGAGCTGGCAAAGACGCCGAAGGAAAAACTGGTGATGGAGTAGGTATTCTGTTACAGATATCTCACAGATTCTTCTCCAAAACCATGAAATCCCTCGGCGTCTTTTTAGGTGAAGAAAGAGATTACGGAATTGGTATGTTCTTCTTCCCACAGGACGAGTTAATACGCAATCAGGCAAAGAAGATGTTTGAAGTCATCATTGAAAAAGAAGGCTTAGAGCTGCTGGCATGGCGTGAAGTGCCGACTGATCCAAGTGTCATCGGACAGAAAGCCGTAGACTGCATGCCATATATCATGCAGGCATTTATCAAACGTCCGGATGACGTGGAAAAAGGTCTGGATTTTGACCGCCGCCTGTATGTGGCACGCCGTGTCTTTGAACAGTCCAACGACAATACTTATGTAGTATCTCTGTCCAGCAGAACCATCGTATACAAAGGTATGTTTCTGGTAAACGAACTGCGTCTGTTTTTCAAAGACCTGCAGGATCCGGATTATGAATCTGCCATCGCAATGGTTCATTCCAGATTCTCCACAAACACAAATCCGAGCTGGGAGAGAGCGCATCCGAACCGCTTTATGGTACATAATGGTGAGATTAACACCATCAAAGGTAATTCCGACAAGATGCTGGCCCGTGAGGAGACCATGGAATCTGAGCATCTGAAAGGTCAGTTATCCAAGGTGCTTCCGGTAGTCAATAAATCCGGTTCCGATTCCGCAATGCTGGATAACACATTAGAGTTCCTTGTAATGAGTGGTATGGAACTTCCACTGGCAGTTATGATCACCATTCCGGAGCCGTGGGCAAACAACCACCTGATGAGCCAGAAGAAAAAAGACTTTTATCAGTATTACGCAACGATGATGGAGCCGTGGGATGGCCCTGCATCTATCGTGTTCAGTGATGGTGATATCATGGGAGCTGTCCTTGACCGTAACGGTCTGCGTCCGTCCCGTTATTACATCACAGATGATGATTATCTGATCCTTGCATCTGAGGTTGGTGTGCTGGATGTAGATCCGACCAAGGTTGTCACAAAAGACCGTCTGCGTCCGGGCAAAATGCTTTTGGTTGATACCGTCAAAGGCCGTGTCATCGACGATGACGAGCTGAAAGAAGCGTATGCCGGCAAACGTCCGTATGGACAGTGGTTAGACGAATATCTGGTAGAGTTAAAAGATCTGAAGATCCCGAATGTGCGTGTACCGCGTTACACAGGCGATGATTTGCACCGCATCCAGAAAGCCTTCGGTTACTCTTATGAGTCTGTAAAAACAGTTATGCTTCCGATGGCAAAAACAGGTGCAGAGTCCACCGCTGCCATGGGTATCGATACACCGCTGGCTGTATTATCTGACGATCATCAGCCGCTGTTTAACTACTTCAAACAGCTGTTTGCACAGGTAACAAACCCGCCAATCGACGCTATCCGTGAGGAAATCGTAACATCCACAACGGTTTATGTTGGTGAAGATGGAAACATTTTGGAGGAAGAGCCGAAAAACTGTCAGGTACTGAAGATCAAAAATCCGATCCTGACAAACACAGACCTTCTGAAAATCAAACATATGAAAAAAGAAGGTTTCAAAGTTGGCGTTGTTCCGATCATTTATTATAAAAACACAAGTCTGGAGAAAGCCATTGACCGTCTGTTTGTAGAGGCAGACCGTGCATACCGTGATGGAACAAACATCCTGATCCTGTCCGACCGTGGCGTGGATGAGAACCATGTGGCGATCCCGTCTCTGCTGGCAGTTTCCGCTATGCAGCAGCATCTGATCCAGACAAAGAAGAGAACTGCAGTAGCAATGATCCTTGAGAGTGGTGAGCCGCGTGAAATTCATCATTTTGCGACACTGCTTGGTTACGGTGCCTGTGCGATCAACCCGTATCTGGCACAGGATACCATTGAGCAGCTGGTAGACGATCATCTGCTGGACAAAGATTATTACGCAGCTATCAATGATTACAACTCCGCAGTATTACATGGAATTGTAAAAATTGCGTCCAAGATGGGTATTTCCACCATCCAGTCTTACCAGGGATCTAAAATCTTTGAGGCCATCGGTATTGATCGAAGCGTCATTGACAAATATTTCACTGATACAGTCAGCAGAATCGGCGGCATCACAATCTCTGATATTGAAAATGATGTCAACGAGCTGCATTCCATGGCGTTTGATCCGCTGGGATTACAGACAGAGCTGACACTGGACAGCAAAGGCCATCACAAGATGCGCAGCGGTGCACAGAAACATCTGTACAATCCGCAGACCATCCATCTGTTGCAGGAGTCCACAAAACGTGGCGATTACAGCTTATTTAAAGAGTATACAAAACTGGTCAACAATGAGACCGATATTATGAATATCCGTGGAACCCTTGATTTCAAATATCCGAAGTCAGGTATTCCAATCGATGAAGTTGAGAGCGTTGACTCCATCGTGACAAGATTTAAAACAGGTGCGATGTCCTATGGTTCGATTTCCCAGGAAGCCCATGAGACATTGGCTATCGCCATGAACCGGTTACATGGTAAATCCAACTCTGGTGAGGGTGGTGAGAGCCTGGAGCGTCTGGATACTGAGCGGTGTTCCGCAATCAAACAGGTTGCTTCCGGACGATTTGGTGTAACCAGTCGTTACCTTGTCAGCGCACAGGAAATTCAGATCAAGATGGCGCAGGGTGCAAAACCGGGTGAAGGCGGACATTTACCGGGCAAAAAAGTTTACCCGTGGATTGCAAAAACAAGACTTTCCACACCGGGTGTAAGTCTGATCTCCCCGCCGCCTCATCACGATATTTACTCCATCGAGGATCTGGAGCAGCTGATCTTTGACCTGAAAAATGCAAACACAAGAGCACGCATTTCCGTAAAACTGGTATCAGAAGCCGGTGTCGGAACTGTCGCAGCCGGTGTTGCAAAAGCAGGCGCACAGGTTATCCTGATCTCCGGTTATGACGGAGGAACCGGTGCCGCACCGAGAAGTTCTATCCACAATGCAGGACTTCCGTGGGAGCTTGGTCTTGCTGAGACACATCAGACACTGATTATGAATGGTCTGAGAAACAAAGTCCGCATCGAGACAGATGGTAAACTCATGAGTGGTCGTGACGTTGCCGTAGCAGCAATGCTTGGTGCCGAGGAATTCGGTTTTGCAACTGCTCCGCTGGTAACCATGGGATGTGTTATGATGCGTGTCTGCAACCTGGATACATGTCCGGTTGGTATTGCCACACAGAATCCGGAGCTGAGAAAACGGTTCGCAGGAAAACCGGAATATGTGATGAACTTCATGCGTTTTATCGCGCAGGAGCTGCGTGAATACATGGCAAAACTTGGTGTCCGTACCGTAGATGAACTGGTTGGACGTTCTGATTTGCTGAAAGTACGTGACAACTTGACCGGTCACGCTGCAAAACTGGATTTAAAGAACATTCTGGAGAATCCGTTTGCAAGCCCGAAGGATAAAGTCATCTTTGATCCGAAGAAAGTATACGATTTTGAACTGCAGAAAACAGCCGATGAGAAAGTACTGTTAAAACAGATGAAATCCGCACTGGAGCAGAAACAGAAACGAAGCATTGAGATCAATGTTTCCAACATCAACCGTTCCTTTGGTACCATCTTCGGTTCTGAGATTACAAGAAGATACAAAGACACCCTGGAAGATGACACTTATGTTGTAAAATGTAACGGAGCCGGTGGACAGAGCTTCGGAGCCTTTATCCCGAACGGTCTGACACTGGAGCTGGAAGGCGACAGCAACGATTACTTCGGAAAAGGACTTTCCGGTGGAAAACTGGTGGTATATCCGCCGAAGGGTATCAAATACCGTCAGGATGAAAACATTGTCATCGGTAACGTAGCGCTTTACGGTGCAACCAGCGGAAAAGCATTTATCAACGGTGTGGCAGGCGAGCGTTTTGCCGTAAGAAACTCCGGTGCCATCGCAGTTGTCGAAGGTGTCGGCGATCACGGATGTGAGTACATGACCGGCGGCCGCGTGGTTGTTATCGGAAAAACAGGCAAGAACTTTGCAGCAGGTATGAGCGGCGGTGTCGCATACGTGCTGGATGAGGACAACGATCTGTATACAAGAACCAACAAAGAAATGGTATTTACCGAGGAATTGACCAACAAATACGATGTACAGGAATTGAAAGAACTGATTCAGGAACATGTCGCTTTGACCAATTCCGTAAAAGGAAAAGAAATTCTGGATAACTTCGGAGAATATCTGCCGAAATTCAAAAAAGTAGTTCCGTATGATTATCATCATATGCTGACAACCATCGTACAGATGTAGGAAAAGGGCTACAACGTAG
>CAVAFS010000092.1:0-4125 GCA_963587975.1 Bulleidia sp.
ATTGTGTATATCCCAGTATCCTGTCATAGATTGTCACTCCTTGTCGACATAATAATCAAACATATCTATGATATATATTTTTAGTCACATTGTCAATGGACAAATGTGATCACTTCTCCCGTTACCACCTACTTTTATTTGTGCATTTGGTATCATTTTACCCCCCCGAGGGTTTTTGTCAATCCATCAGAAACACTTGTATTTCCTGGACATTTTCACTTTTTCATTAAAAAAGGAATCTCATATTCCAATGAGATTCCCCTGTTGTAATGTATATCTGTCTGATTATTGTATTTTTATCGGTACATTTTATTTTTTCAGCGGATATTTTTCTGTCAGTGCATCTACGATGGCACGGGCTTTTGCTACGCCCTCCTCGCCTTCTTTGATGACGATGGAGATAGCTTCAGCGATCTGATCCATATCCTCTGTGTTCATGCCTCTGGATGTAACAGACGGTGTTCCGAGACGGATACCGCTTGTGACAAACGGAGATTTCGGATCGTTCGGGATGGTGTTCTTGTTTGCTGTGATATGAGCCTCATCCAGAAGTTTCTCGATGGCTTTTCCTGTCAGTTCAAACGGTGTCAGGTCAACCAGCATCAGATGGTTGTCTGTGCCGCCGGATACGATCTTGATTCCACGGTTCATCAGGCCTTTGCAAAGTGCCTGTGCGTTATCTACGATACCCTGCTGGTATGTTTTGAAGCTGTCCTGCAGTGCTTCTTTGAAGCAGACAGCTTTGGCTGCGATGACATGCATCAGCGGGCCGCCCTGGATGCCCGGGAATACTGCTTTATTGAAGTTGAAGTTATTTTTCTCCATGGATTCTTTGGAAACAAGGATCATACCGCCTCTTGGTCCACGCAGTGTCTTATGAGTTGTAGTTGTAACTACGTCTGCGTAGTGGATTGGGCTTGGATGAAGTCCTGCTGCTACCAGTCCTGCGATGTGTGCCATATCTACCATCAGGTATGCACCGCATTTGTCTGCGATCTCACGGAAACGTGGGAAATCGATGGTTCTTGCGTAAGCACTTGCACCTGCGATGATCAGTTTCGGTTTGCACTCCATAGCGATTTCTTCTACTTTATCATAATCAATAAAGCCTTCGTCGTTTACTCCGTAAGGTACGATGTGGAAGTATGTTCCAGAGAAGTTTACCGGGCTTCCGTGTGTCAGATGTCCGCCATGATCCAGGTTCATTCCCATTACCGTGTCGCCCGGCTGAAGCAGTGCAAACTGTACGGCCATGTTGGCCTGTGCGCCGGAATGCGGCTGTACGTTTACATATTCAGCGTCAAATAATTCTTTTGCACGCTCGATAGCAAGGTTCTCTACGATATCTACACACTGGCATCCGCCGTAATAACGTTTTCCCGGATATCCTTCTGCATATTTATTTGTCATGATGCTTCCCTGCGCTTCCATCACTGCGTCACTGACCCAGTTCTCGGATGCGATCAGCTCGATATGGCTGTTCTGACGGTCCATCTCCGCTTCAATGGCAGCTGCTACGTCTGCATCAACTACTTTTAACTCTTCTAAATTCATCACTTTTTTCCTCCTGTTGCATAGGTTCTCAACTCTATTTTCCAAATTTATTTGAAAAATCTTTTTTAATCATAGCCCAGATTATATATAAATGCAAGAGAATTTCTAATTGAGTAACTCAAATTTCATCAATATAATTTATTAAGCAAGATTCTTTATATAATGGCTCTTTAAAATGTCGTCCTTTCTTAACAGCCTTTTTATATCCTCTTACATAAATCTCAAATTCTCTTTTTATCTTTTCATATTCATTTTTTATCAATCTAATTTCCTGTATCTAACATTTTCTTATATTCAGCTCGTTCCAGAAAATATTGTTCTCTTATAAAGCAAAACTGCGGTTCCATTTATCCTCCTCGTAAATAAAAATGGGAACCTCACGGTTCCCAAACACAGATCCATATTAAATATCTTCAGCTTTTTTTAGACAGGTACATCTGACGAACCCCTCACAATTTCTTCAGTTTTTTTATGACGGACCCATCTGACAAACGTCCCTAGAACGAAGTAACTACTTCTATTAATAGAATATACAAGTTTTAATCAAAAGTCAACTATTTATTTTTCAAAAAAAATCCCACTCACACAGACAGACTCCTGCCAATGCAAGTGGGGTTTTTGGGTGGAATGAATTCTAGTTACGTTTGTTAATACGTTACATTATTTTTTATCTTTTGGTTTTTGGTTATAGGATTCAGTTGTTGTTTTATATAATGATAATTATGCGTTTGCTGCAAGCTCTTTTCCTGCTGCTTCGCATGCAGCCTGTGCGTCTGCGTCCGGAGCTTCGTTTGCAATGATACCTTCTGCTTCGATCATCTCTGCGCCTGCGCCTGTCATCTGCTCAACCCAGTTGCGCATCCATTCGCCATCGCCCCAGCCGTAAGATCCGAATAACAGGATTTTTTTGCCGGATACGCTGCCAAGAATCTCATCTACAAATGGCTCCATTGTGGACTCTTCTAACTGCTCTGCTCCCATGGATGGGCATCCAAGTGCAAATGCTTTTACGTCTGCGATATCTGCTGCGCTTGCGTTCTCAACCGGGATGATCTTTGCCTCAGCACCTGCTGCTGTTACACCATCTGCAACGCTCTGTGCCATAGATGCTGTGTTACCTGTACCACTCCAATAAATGATTTTAACTTCTGCCATTTTTTTGTCTCCTTAATTTTAACTTTTTATTTTTTCTGCATGCAGAATCAGATACTGGGTTTACACTGTTTTCTGATCTGCTTACAGTTTCTAACTTTTTTGAGTTTTTTTCTGTTGTTTCTACCACATTCTGGTAAATGTATTTGTTTCTATACATATTTAATATGTAGTTTTTTAGCAGGCAATTTCCTGAATCTGCTTTCCTGCCATATATTCTACAACGGCACTTTCTTTTGCATTGTCATATGTACGGAAAGTTGCTTTTGCCTGATCTACGTCACCGTACACTTTCCAATAACCGGTATACTGACTGTCTTTGCCTTCATGCTGGATAAATCCTCGGACATCCTCCAACGGATAACCAAGAAAAATTCCCATTTCATGCGGATAGCTCTCCATGCCCTGTGTCGATAATGACACTCTTCTGCTCAGGTAATTCAGACATTTTTCTGCCTGTGTACTGTCGTATCCGTACTGCATCAAAAATGTAGATACCTCCGGGTCATCCAGACACTGCTGTACTTCTTCTTCCCGGTAAACATACACCACGGCACGGCCTGCACCCTGACACAGACATTTCACCTGTATGCCGGTTCCCCGAAACAATGACCGTACAAACCTCATGTACGCCGCCGGAACGGTAAACATGCTCGACATTTTTACATTTTTTAAAACCGGCGCGCAGTGCAGGATAATCTGCATCGTAAGGCTCTCCGTTACCTTTCTGCTGGAAAGGCGGTTTAATACGGCTTCTGTTGGCATTTCCTATCCTCCCTGATTTATACTCCCCTTAAACGACGACTTCATAACCAAGCATCTTGGTTCTGAAGTTATGCATACTGCTCTAAAATTCCGTTTAATGCGCTTGCGCTGCTGCTATGGGAACGCTCTACGATAATGTTTTTACGCTCCGCTTCCGCTACTGCACAATGCACCATCTTGTGGGACACTGTGGATGTAAAGAGGATCAACAGATCCGGACATCCGATTTTGTTTTTCAGATCCGTTTTCATCTTTGTAAATACTTTTGCTTTGCATTTGTACTGCTTGCAGATCTGCTTGTATTGTGTTTCCATTCTCTCGTGTCCGCCTATAATTACTACGCTCATGTTAGCCTCCTTCATCTTTTATTAGTTTTTTCTAACCACTAGTTTTAAAAGAAAGCGGTGACACCCGCCTGAAATTTCTTTTATTCTTTTTGTTTCCTTATTATATGCTTTTTGATATCCTGGTTGTTCACTCAGATATCTTTCACATGTGGTTAGTATACTTTAACCCTCTTGTTTCGTCAAGAGGGTTAATGATAATGTTTTTTCAATTAGTTAGTTTTTCCTAATTTCTGATATAATGACCGGATTTTCCGCCATCTTTTTCTAAAAGTAATATGTCTTTGATCACCATGCCACGGTCTACGGC
>CAVAFS010000093.1:0-4477 GCA_963587975.1 Bulleidia sp.
AATATAGAATAGAAAGAGATGAGAAAAGATGCTGAAATTTGGAAAAGGCGTAGTCAAGTCCCGGATCATCATATTTATTGCAGCTATTCTGCTGCTGATCCCGTCGGTGCTTGGCTATCTGCACACGAGAGTGAATTATGATATTCTTTCCTATTTACCGGAGGATATCGAGACAATGAAAGGCCAGGACATCCTGGTGGATGAATTTGGAACGGGAGCGTTTTCCACGTTTGTAGTGGATGGCATGTCGAATAAAGATGTCAGTGCCCTGAAAGCAAAAATCGAGGATGTGGATCATGTCAAGACGGTGCTCTGGTATGACAGCGTGGCAGACATCAGTATTCCAACGGAAATGTTGCCGGAGAAAATGCAGAAAGTGTTTTTGAGTGATGAAGGTACACTGATGTTTATCATGTATGACACCACGATGTCAGCGGATGAGACCATGGAAGCAGTGGAGCAGATTCGTGCCATTTCCAATGAACAGTGTTTCTTAAGTGGTATGTCTGCTGTAGTTACGGATATCAGAGATCTGTCCGACAAGGAAGTTCCGGTGTATGTACTTCTGGCCGTTATTTTATCGCTGGTGGTATTGTCACTGACCATGGATTCTTTCCTGATCCCGATCTTTTTCCTGCTGAGTATCGGTATGGCGATCATATATAACCTTGGAACGAACGTGTTTATGGGAGAGATTTCCTATGTGACCAAGGCGCTGAGCGCGGTGTTGCAGCTGGGTGTGACGATGGATTACTCCATTTTCCTGTGGCACAGCTACGAAAATCAGAAGAAAATATTTGCAGACGATCATAAAAATGCCATGGCGCATGCCATTGCCCAGACGGTTACTTCTGTTGTGGGAAGTTCCATCACCACGGTGGCCGGTTTCATTGCCCTGTGTTTCATGAGTTTTACGCTGGGTATGGATCTGGGAATCGTTATGGCCAAAGGTGTTATATTTGGTGTGATCGGATGTGTCACAATTTTACCGTCCATGATCCTGATTTTTGACAAACCGCTGGAAAAAACAAGACACAAAGCCATTTTACCGGATATTGGAAAGCTCTCTGGCTTTGTGACAAAACGTTTCCCGATCTTTCTGCTGTTTTTTGCGGTACTTCTGGTTCCTGCAATTTACGGACAGAAAAATGCAGAAGTTTACTATGATCTGGCGGGCACACTGCCGGAAGATCTGCAGAGCTTTATGGCAAATCAGAAACTGGATGAAGAATTTGATATGAATTCCACCCATATTTTGCTGGCGGACAGCCATATGAAAGCAAAAGATGCGGAGGCTATGCTGGAACGAATTGATGATGTAGATGGTGTCAAGGCAGCCATCGGAATTGACAGCCTCATTGGTCCATCTGTCCCGAAGGATATGATTCCGCAGTCCATTCGGGAAATCATAGAAGATGACAAATATCAGATGATTTTGATCAGTTCGGAATACAAGACGGCTTCCGATGAAGTAAACGCACAGATTGATGAGATCAACAAGATTGTGGCAGATTACGATGAGAATGGTATGCTGATCGGTGAAGCACCATGTACAAAAGATCTGATCACAATTACAGATACGGATTTTAAGGTTGTCAGCGCGATTTCCATTGTGGCAATTTTTGTCATCATTGCACTGGTGTTCCGTTCTCTTGTATTGCCGATCATTCTGGTGGCAGTCATTGAGTTTGCGATTTTTGTAAATATGTCGATTCCGTTCTACACGCACACATCGATTCCGTTTATTGCATCTATTGTAATCGGAACGATCCAGCTGGGAGCAACCGTTGATTATGCGATTTTGATGACAAATAATTACAAGAGTGCCCGGGCAGCAGGAATGGAGAAAAAGGATGCGGTTCAGCAGGCAGTGGCGGCTTCCGCACAATCCATCGTAGTCAGTGCACTGAGTTTCTTTGCATCTACGTTTGGCGTAGGTATTTATTCCAATATTGATATGATCAGTTCTCTGTGTATTTTGATGGCGCGGGGCGCGCTGATCAGTATGGTGGTCGTAATTTTTGTGCTGCCGGCCATGTATATGGTATTTGACAAGGTGATATGTGCAACAAGCGCAGGTTTTGGAACAAAGAAGAAGGAGAGAAAAGCAAATGAAATTTTCAAGAGTAAAACAGTTTCTTAAATCACAGAAAGTAATTCGTACCGGTGCCTGCGTACTGGCTGCAGTCATCGTGACAGGTGGTGTGGGAGCTTATCATGTCTATGGACAGAAGGCAGAGGCCGCACAGGAGACAACGAAAGAGGCAGAAGCTGATACAGATAAAAATAGTGAAGATACTGAGAATATTTTATCGCAGGTGCTGAAAACACAGACCGATGCACAGTCTGAGGATACTGCGGAAAAAGAAGAGACCGTGTATGTAGTAGCTGACCCTGACGGAACTCCAAATGAAGTGATTGTCAGTGACTGGCTGAAAAACTTTGCCGGAGCGGATACCATTGAGGACGTCAGCGACCTGAAAGACATCGAAAATGTAAAAGGCGATGAGACGTTTACACAGGGAGCCGACGGAAAACTGACCTGGCAGGCAGATGGAAATGATATCTATTATCAGGGAAAAACCGACAAAGAACTTCCGATTGATATGAAAATGACCTATTATCTGGATGGCGAGGAGATCGCACCGGAGGATCTGGCCGGAAAGAGCGGAAAAGTGACGATCCGCGTGGATTACACCAATAAAGAAAAAACAGAAGATGGTGTCTATGTACCGTTTGCAGCTGTAACCGGTATGATGCTGAATAAAGATTTCACAAATGTGGAAGTGACAAATGGAAAAGTGGTCAGTGATGGAAATAATCAGGTCGTTGTGGGATTTGCATTCCCAGGATTATCTGAGAGTTTGAATCTGGGCAGCAAAGATCTGGAAGATGTCAATATTCCGGACTATGTGGAAGTAACTGCAGATGTCAAAGATTTCTCTCTGGATATGACCATGACCTTTGTTATGAGTGATATTTTACAGGAACTGGATGTGGATCAGGACATTGACCTGTCAAGTATTGAAGATGCCATTGATTCCCTCAGTGATGCGTCCGGGCAGCTGGTAGACGGCAGTAAAGAACTTGCTGACGGAACCGGTACACTGCTGGATGGAATCAAAGCTTATACCACAGGCGTTTCCACATTAAAGAGCGGCATCGGTGCTTATACGGATGGTGTGGCACAGGTGAAATCCGGTGTGGATGCGTATACGGACGGCGTGGCACAGGTGGCTGGCGGTACAAAACAGCTGGCAGACAAATCCGGAGATCTCAAAGACGGCATCACACAGCTGGTAGGCGGCGCAATGCAGGTGCAGACTTATTTTGAAGGTGACAATGGTATTGTCAGCGGTGCAAAGAAGATTTCCGCAGGAATCGATCAGCTGGATGCTGCATTAAATGCAGGAGTGACAGCGGATGAGGCTGCACAGGCAGAAAATACAGTAAACCAGATGTTTGCAAAAGATGGCGAGACCTATCAGGGAATCGCACAGCAGGCGGCTGGTCAGTATAAAGCAGCTTTGACTGGAAGCGATGAGCTTCAGGCAAAGGTGGAAAATGGCGTCAGCCAGGCTATGTATGGGGCATATGTGGCAGCATATAAGCAGTTAAATTATGCAGCTTATGAGGCTGCGGGAACATTAGGTTCACTGGAGAGTGATGCAGCTGCATTTGCATCTCAGATGACGGTAGCTTCTGCTTCTTCCGTATCCAATGTATCAAGCCAGCTGATCAGTGGAATCGCTGACGGCACATCCTCCCAGATTGGCGGAATGGCGGCAGAAGCTGCAAAACAGGGCGCTGTGGCAGGTGCAAAGAGCGGAATCGCTTCCACAAAATCTGCCATTGCCTCTCAGATTGAGAATGGTGGCCTTGTATCCGGTGCGCAGACGTTAAGTGCCGGTGTGCAGAAATTATATAGCGAAGGCATTCAGCCGCTGGCTGTCGGTATGCAGAGCTTAAACAATAGCGTTCCGGAACTGATGAAAGGAATCCAGACGTTAAACAACGGAGCTGCCACACTGAATAACAACAGTGCAGCATTGAAATCCGGTGTCGATACCTTAAACAGCAAAGGCAGTGCATTAAATGCCGGTATTGCTACTTTAGATTCCAGTAGCGGAACATTAAATGATGGCGCTGCAAAATTGAATGATGGTGCAAAAACACTCAGTGATGGTATGATCCAGTTTGATGAAGAGGGAATTCAGAAACTGAGTGATGCATATCATGGTGATGTGGAAGAGTTGTTAGACCGTGTTGATCTGGTGCTGGATGCCGGGGAGAATTATCATACGTTCTCCGGACTGAAAGATGATATGAGTGGAAGTGTGAAGTTTATTATTCGGACGGATGCGATTGAAAAATAGTTTTGTTTTCGGGTAATTGTGTGGTTTTTATGTAGGTTATGAAAAGGGACTCTGCGATTTTGTCTCGCCCGCTAACAATCGCTGGTCGAGAAAAAATAGCC
>CAVAFS010000094.1:0-2649 GCA_963587975.1 Bulleidia sp.
AAATGAATAATTATACATAAAAACTGCAAAAAATACTTGATTTTATGTAGAACACAATGTATAATATGACACGTTAAGCGAAGGAGCACTTTGGGAGTTATACCTGAAGTGCTTTTTACCTATAAAAATCAGATAACATTCTGAAGAAAAACGAGGGAGAAAAGATGAAACCAAATCCAAAGTATTTATCCTTTTACTATCAGACGATGACAGAGTTTCCGGATATCGAACTGGATCCGAAAAAAACAGCACTGCTGATCATTGATATGCAGAATGAATTTGTGCGCAGAGATATGGGTGAAGCATTGCAGTTTAAGGAAATGGGCGAGTGGGAGCGTTGGATTCCATTCCATGACAGACTGGATAATGTGACAATTCCGGCCTGCAAAAAAATGCTGGATTATTTCCGTGCCAATAATATGTATGTTACATACGGAAGAATTGCCTGCCTGCTGGACAACGGCGAGGATCGCTGTGCGGTACAGAAATCTGAAGGCTGGAACGGTATGCTGCTTCCGGTAAATTCCGTAAATGCGGCTATGATCGATGAGCTGACCCCGCAGGATAACGAGATCGTGGTAAATAAGACAACAGACAGTGTTGTAACAGGAACGAACTATATACGCCTGATGCAGAACATGGGTATTGAGACCATTGTAGTCTGCGGTATTGTAACGGATCAGTGTGTGGCAAGCACCATCCGTGACCTGGCAGATAATGATTTCAAAGTAATCTGTGTGGAAGACGGCTGTGCAGCAGCAGATCAGGAACTGCATGATGCAGAGTTAAAAATTATGAATGTGATTTACTGTAACGTGTTATCTTCCGATGAGACCATCGAAGTGATTGAGAAAAATCGTAAATAACAACGTGTCTGGGGGGATACGAAAGTAGATTTTTATTGGGGAAGGGAGAGGTAAGAAAAATAAGATTATTCATCAGGAATAGTTGTTGAGAGAAAGAAGTGTTATGAAATGGAACAGGGATTAAAGAAAACATTGAATTTGCCGCAGCTGATTGCATTGGCTGCCGGCGGAATGATCGCTGCATGGATGGTAGAGATTCAGTACTGGTTCAGTCTGACTGGTACAGGTTCTTTATTAGCATTGATCCTTTGCGCAGTATTTGTATTACCATTATGTTTTATCTATGCAGAAATGACAACCATGCTGCCTTATGCAGGTGGTGAGAATATCTGGGTTTCCAATGCGTTTGGATGGAACACCGGATGGGTCTGCTGCTGGTTTGTATTATTGCTGTATGTTATGGCAATGCCGACAGTATCTTACGGTATTGCAAGTATGATCGGATATCTGCATCCGATCACTGCAGGACAGACAAAGCTGATCGCGGCCATCATTCTTGTTGTATGGTTCTTCCTGACCAATAAAGAATTAAAATTTATTGCAAAACTGCAGAGTATCTTATTTTGGGCAACCTTATTTGTATCACTGGCAGCATCTGTAATTTTTATCTGCAGCGGCTCCTGGAGCTTTTCCAATTTTACAGGAAATCTGTTCCCGGCCGGTGGAAAAGGATTTTCCGCAGCTATTGCATTGCTGATCATGAAATTTATCGGATTTGATCTGATTCCACAGCTGTCCGAGGAGGCAAACTTCCCGAAAAAGAAAATGTGGAAGGCGTTTGTTGGTTCCCTCGGATTTACGGTATTGATCTATGGTATGGCTGTTGTCGGTGTCGGTGGAATTATTTCCCAGGACTGGGTACTTCAGACAGATATCGTAGACCCGCGTGTCGCTGATATGATCGATATGCACTGGCTTGGCATTGTAATTGTTATTATGGGTACCGGAACCTGTCTGACTACGTTATCCGGTTTCTGGATGTGTGCGTCCCGTACGTTATTCGGAGCTGCAAAACAGGCACAGTTTACCAAGAGACTGGCAAAAGTGAACAAGCATGGACAGCCGGTTCTGGCCAATATCATCGTTGGTATTTTATCCATTTACTTTACGGTATTTGCACCGGATGCATGGGTAAACTATATTTACACCATTTACGGGCTGACAGCCGGCGTTGTATATTTGCTGGTTGCATTGTCATTCCTGAAACTGCGTCGTTCTCATCCAGAATGGGAGCGTCCGTATAAACTGCGGATTCCGTGGTTCTTTGGTATCGCATCCATTATTTTCTGCGTGTACGTTATTTATGTGACGATTACGACGATGGATCTGAATGCATGGATCGTTCTGATTGTTTATGTTGTGCTTGGAATTCCTTTCTGGGCTTACGCAAAGGCAATGCAGAAAAAAGATCCGGAGAACTGGAAAGAGGTTATTACAAATCCGGATACAGACAAACAGAAACAAATTACAAATATGTAAATGGTTTTTGAAATAAAAACAGAAAATTTACCAGATTAGAGTTAAGCAGTTATGCTTAAAGAGGGTAAATGGATCGATTGTAAAGATTCGTTTGCCTGCGATAATGGAACTCTGACTTATGTGGCGGATATGTTGCATAGGTCAGGGTTCTTTTTGCAAGGAATAGGAGTGAATACAGTGATTTTTGTCAGAGCGGATAATTCAGGAAAAAAGGACTGGAAAAACAGTGGAAAACGTGGCACAATAGGATTGATGAAAAACATAGTATGAAAGGACTAAGGCATAAAATGGAACAGTGTAAGAT
>CAVAFS010000095.1:0-2409 GCA_963587975.1 Bulleidia sp.
CGCATACCTGCTCCATACATCATAGAAATCTGTGTTTCCCGGTTCTGATGCATCAGTCGCGCAATAAATAATCCAATCGCATAACCGCCTGCTGCCAGCAGCAGAATCACACCTGCCACTTTCACCCGTTCCAGATTCATATGACGGATATAAGGTGCCACGCCGGAAGAATTGGATGCCACCACAAAAATCAATGCCATCTTGGAAAATGGCGCCAGTTTTGATGGCAACACTTTCTGTGCCTTTCCTTTGCTGCATTGATTTAACGTCATGGCCAGAACCGCCGGAAGTGCCACCATAAAAATAAGCTGACGCATCATCTGTGTTACATCAATCTGTACTCTTGAACCAACCATAACATGTAATGTTGCCGGAATAAGGAACGGTGCCAGAACGGTATCAATGACTACCAGAGCCAGCGACATAGCGTTATTCCCACTGTATATTGTCACCCACATCAGACTGACCACCGCCGTTGGAACCGCAAACTCCAGCACAATTCCTGTGATCAGATTACTGTTGTCCGGAAAGATCAAATTTCCAAGGCCACAGGCTACTCCCGGAATCACCAGATGCAATAACACCATAACGATCAGCAGTGCCCAAGGTGTTTTAAATACATTTGCTACATCCCGGAACTGAGATTTTAAAGCTCCGGTAAACGTAATAAATGCAAATACAAACGGTACAAAAGGTACGCCATGTTTTGCAATTTGTGGAAACAACACACCAAATACCAGACACGCCGGTGTGACCAATGCCATCCATTTTTCTATAAACTTGTTAAATCGATTTAATATGTGCATAATACTTCATACTTCCATTCTACTGCTTATATATTTTTCAAAATTCTCCTATAAAAACGATCTTTCCAAAATACTATTTTGTTTTCATACCATTTCCATTTTTTCTTACCACCGCAAGTATACCGTTCTTTCCATATAAAAGCAAATGTGCGATGCAGAAATTTTCATTCCACATCGCACATTTTATATTTCTTGTAATTTCACTTATCAAATAGCAAGTACTTTTCAGATATACCTGACAACATTCCTGATAAATACCTGATTATGTCATACAATATCTATTATTTTTTATCGTCGCATCAATGTTAAGATACCACCGAAAAATCCATATCCAAGAGTGATCCATCCACAAACCAGCATCAGAAATGCCAGATGTGTCATTCCCGGAATCGTAACAAACAGATTCAAGATCAACACTGCTGCCAGTGAGATTGCTGCTACAACCACCGTACGTAAAAACAGATATAAATATTTACCTGAGATTGCCGTATGTCTTCCTGCTTTATTCGAATATGCATAAATCTTTTCCATCATGTCATGCCCTCTTTCTCAATATCAAAAACGCTTTTCTTTTGATATTGGAATCGTAGCATGCCATCGTAAAAAACAAAGCATATTACTGTAAATTATAGGTAAAACTTTTCTGTTGTTTTTATGCCAATTTACATTTTTCAATAACACAGGTGTGTTCTTTTGTTCTTTTATCGTAATTGATTCCTGCAAGCAACAATTCTCCATGATACTCCTTCAGAGAATCCATATACTGTTTTTGCTTAATCTGCTCAATTGCACCTTCCGCAGTTTTATCCCATTTCAATTCAATGACTACTGCTGGCTTATCCATATGTTTTTTTCTTGGAATAAAGCATATATCTGCAAATCCTTTCCCACTTGGAAGTTCACGGACGATCGTATAATATTCGCGTGCAAAATAGAAAGCAAGGTTTATCGTACAACTCAGCGAATTTTCATCATTATATTCCAATATTGAAATCTCTCTGTGCGCCTGATCTACGCCTCTTGCAACCGCTTCTTCATCCTGATTCCACAAAGCTTCCAATAACTTTCTGGATGCCTCAACAGAATGTGTTACCTCTTTCCAATCCATGGTACTAATGGCATTAATATATTCCTTTGCCACTTCCTTATTTGGAATTGACACAGCTTCCGTCTCACTGTCATATGTCAGATACCCAAGATGCGTCAGCAATGTCAATACATCATCCCTTGTCTCAAAAGTCGTCATATCATTGCTGAAAGTTCCTGTATTGATAGGTATCTTTTCTCCTGCCAGCATTTTGACGATTGCATCTTTCAGACCATCCATGTTCATCTGAATATATATTTTCAACGCCTCATACGTCTCTGTCTGATTCCAGTACGTGCCAAATTTGTGCCGCAGCATTGCTTCTACCACCGATTTCGGACTGTACATAGAATAAAGTGTATCTTTCTCTATTCCATTTGAAATCAGATGATATCCATCATACCATGCCTTTGCCTCTTCAAAATCCATCTGGTACTTGTCACAAAGCTGTTTCACTTCTGCTTCTGTAAATCCAAAAAACTCAGCAAGTTTTCCCGGATCCGTCATGGCATACTC
>CAVAFS010000096.1:0-8656 GCA_963587975.1 Bulleidia sp.
GTTGAACATTCATGACGTTATGAAGAGAGTTCCAGCTATTTTGTCAATTTTTCAAAATAATGGTTGACTTTTATAAGGATATCTTATATAGTTAAGAAACATTGTTAAATAAAACATTTAAGTGCCGTAGCTTTTCATGGACGGAGAATAGGAAATCCGGTTTAATTCCGGAACGGTACCGCCACTGTATGTGTGGAGGTACTGCATGGGACGACAGTCAGCGAAGCAACCGATATCGAAGGTGTTTACACAGCAATCGACATGATCGGAACACTGATGGGCAAAGAAGAGAATGCGACAGATGTGATCGATACAATGAAAGATACATTTACTCAGGTACAGGAGAAATCCACCGGAGATGGAAGCGAGAGCATTTATTTTGAAGTATCTCCGCTGGAGTACGGACTCTGGACAGCAGGAAGCAACACTTTCATGGACGAGATCGCAAACATGCTTGGACTGAAAAACTGTTTTGCAGATGTGGAAGGCTGGAGTGAGATCTCAGAGGAGCAGGTACTGGAGCGTAATCCGGATTATATCGTGACCATTTCCATGTATTTTGGTGAAGGCCCGACACCGGAAGAAGAGATTCTGTCCCGTACCGGTTGGGAAAATGTAACTGCAGTAAAAAATAATAAGATCCTGAATCTGCAGAATAACGAGTTATCCCGCCCGACACCGCGTCTGGCTGACGGTGCACAGATGCTGTATGATTTTGTATACGGAGATGCAGCAAACTAGGAAATATAGTGTCAAAGGAGGGAACCAATGCAGTTCCCTCTTTTTATGGAAACATTTAGTGGAGGAAAGGGTACATGAAAAAAAGACCGGAACACTTCCGGCTGTTTGAATATCTGATTTTTGCAGGAATCACACTGGTGACTATGTGTGCCTGTATCTGTATCGGAAGTGTGGACATCCCATTGCGGGAAACATTAACTGTATTGAAAAATGCACTGACAGGTGCGCCTCAGCCGCAGAGTCTGGCAGTGTCCATTATACTTTCCGTACGTCTGCCCCGCGTATTTTGTGTGGCTTTATGCGGAACGGCACTGTCCCTGGCGGGAGCGGCCATGCAGGGATTATTAAAAAACCCACTGGCGGACGGCTCCACACTGGGCGTGTCTTCCGGAGCATCCCTGGGAGCTGTGATCGCCATTGCATTTGGCATTACGTTTCCACAGCTTCCGTTTGCAGGAACGATGGTTCTGGCTGTTGTATTTGCATTTTTGTCACTGATGATCATTCTGGGACTTTCCTATAAGCTGGATTGTTCACTGTCCACAAATACGATCATTCTGATCGGTGTGATCTATTCGATGTTTGTTTCAAGTGCCATGAACGTGATCATTGCGTTTTCCGGAGACAAAGTCAAGGATATCACATTCTGGACCATGGGAAGCCTGCAGAATGCAAGTTATCAGAATGCGCTTGTGCTGGCGGTGGCTCTGGTGGTCTGCGGCGGAATTCTGATTGGACATGCCACGGAATTAAATGCATTTGCGGTGGGAGAAGACAATGCCCGCCATGTGGGGGTCGATGTAAGAAAAACAAAACTGACTGTACTGATCACGGTTTCGATTCTGATCGGTGTCTGCGTATCCATTGGCGGAACCATCAGCTTTGTTGGTCTGGTGACACCGCATATGGTCCGCATGATCGCTGGACCGAATCACAAGCGGCTGCTTCCGGCCACCGCCTTTGGCGGAGCAATTTTTCTGCTTCTGGCTGACCTTGTGGCGAGAGTACTGCTTCGCCCGCTGGAGCTGCCGATCGGCGTTGTGACAAGCCTGGTCGGAGCTTTGGTATTTATCTTCATTTTTTACCAGACGAGAAAGAGGTGATAAGGCATGCTGAAAGTGAAGGATCTGGTAGTTGCTTATGGCAGCAAAAAAGTAGTGGATCATGTGAGTTTCGAGGTAAAAGAAGGAGACTGGCTGATGATCGTAGGACCAAATGGTGCCGGAAAATCAACGATTCTGAATGCCATCACCCAGGGCGTTGCATACAGCGGGGAAGTTGAGCTAAACGGTACAGATATCCGTCGGAAAAAGGCGTTGGAGAGAGCCCGTGAAGTCGGTGTGCTGGCGCAGAAGCACCATGTCGGATACGAATTTACGGTGGAAGAGATTGTACGTCTCGGACGTTATGCCTATGCGTCCCATCTGCTTTCCGGGAGAAAAGATGCGGATGAAGATGCGGTGACACATGCATTGCAGCTGACCGGAATGGAGAAAAAAAGAGACCAGTCAATCCTGACATTATCCGGTGGTGAGCAGCAGCGAACCTTTCTGGCGCAGGTATTTGCACAGAATCCACCGCTTCTGCTTCTGGACGAGCTCACCAATCATCTGGATCTGGTGTATCAGAAGCAGGTGTTTGAGCTGATCCAGGAATGGTTAAAAACTCCGGGAAGAGCTGTGGTATCCGTGGTGCATGATCTGTCTCTGGCAAAAACCTTTGGAAATCGTGCGCTTTTGATGAATCATGGAAAACCTGTTGTACAGGGACCGGTGGAAGAAGTGCTTTCTTCCGGTCAGCTGGATCCGGTGTATGGCATGGATGTCCGTGGCTGGATGCAGCAGATGCTGGGACAGTGGAGTTCGGAGGATGACGAAGCGCATGAAGACACAATTTAACATTACGAGTATGAAATGGGATCTGCAGCGTTACGAATCCCAGGAAGATTTTCAGACAATGCTGGAAGGATTTGATGGCGTGGAACTGATGGATTATGGCGATGATGTCAGTAGCATCATACCGGAGAAAAATATCATTGGCCTGCACATGCTTTGTCCCCATTACTGGCTGGATTTCTGGAATGGAGACATAAATCGGTGTATCCCGGAATATGGTTCCGAGGAGCAGGTTTATGAAGGATTTGGCGGAACCGGTCGTCAGGCACTGGTCGATTCTTTTCGCAGAGACTGGAATCAGGCAAAGCTGCATGACGCAGAATATGCCGTGTATCATGTGTCCGATGTGTCCACGCAGGAGTGTCTGACGGGAAAGTATAACCATACCGATGAAGAAGTGACCGATGCGGTATGTGACCTGATCAATCAGGCACTGTCCGCTGATGCAGATGGACCGTGGCTTTTACTGGAAAACCTCTGGTATCCGGGATTTACGTTTACCCGGCCGGAGATGACCAGACGATTGCTGGATGGGATTCATTATCGCAAAAAGGGAATCATGCTGGACACCGGACATTTAATGCATACAAATCTCGAACTTAAAACACAGGAAGAAGCCGTAGTCTATATCCATAAGTGTCTGGATGAACATGAGGATTTCATACCATTTATCCGTGGCGTGCACTTGAACCAGTCCCTGACCGGGGAATATGTAAAAAAATTGTGGCAGGATCCGCCGGTATTATCTGAAGATTATGACAAACGCATGGAACAGATATATACCTGTGTGTTTCAGATGGATCAGCATCAGCCATTTACCTGTCCGGGGGTGCGAGAGCTGATCGAGCGGATCAACTCGGATTATCTGACCTATGAATTTATTTCCAATGATCGCGCAGAACATGAAAACATGCTGCGCCGCCAAAAAGAAGCGTTCGCCACTTGAAATTTTTTCAGAACGTGGTATAATTAGCACTCAATAAGAGAGTTTGCTAACAAAGGAGGCGATCGCATGTTAGTTTTGCCTGTATATGATTTACTGCTCCTTCCAGACGTCACATTTTATTTCAAAAAAGACATCCTGGAACGGCTGCAGGTTGAAAAAGTGGAAAAAGGAGAGGAAATTTTATTTCTGATTCAGAAAGAGGAAAAGCGACGGGAAGATTTGACCGTAGATGATTTTCAGGAGAAAGGTCTGGTCGGAACGGTTGAGAATATTGACGATGACGGAAATTTAAGTATTCGTGTTCATGATCGTGTGGATATTTCCGACATCGAGCTGGAAAACGGTGAATTTATGGCGGATGCAGCCATCTGTACGGAGATTGCGGATCTTCCGGAGGAGGACGCAAAGAAGATGTACAAGGAGACCAAGGACAGTCTGGTGCAGTTTGTCAACGGTTTCCAGTGGGGCGTCTGGGCCCGCGCATTTATCCAGCATTGGAATACGATGACGGAGATCATATGTGCGATTTCCGGTTATCTGAATATCACACCGGAAGAAAAATATGAGATCATTGCTACTGATTCGGAAAAAGACAGAGCAGAGCTTATGCAGAAAGCAATCTATGAATTTATCGAGATGGCGCATGTCAGTGATGAGGCGGAGAGTGCTCAGAAAGAGACTCATGAGCGGGTATACCGCGAATCTGCACTGAAAAAACAGATTGAATTTCTGCAGCAGCAGTTGGATGAGATGCATCCGGAAAACATATCCGATGTGCGTAAATTTGAGAAAAAGATCCAGGAAGCCGGCATGAACGAGGAAGCACTGCGGGAAGCCGAGAAAGTGTTGAACCGTATGAAACAGGAAGGCAAGGACAGCCATGAATATGGACTGCTCTATGATTACCTGGATTTTATAACTTCCCTGAATTGGCGGAAAGCGGCACCGGTGGAGATTGATTTAAATCATGCGGAACAGGTGTTAGATGAGCAGCATTATGGTCTGAAAAAAGTGAAAGAACGTATTGTGGAACAGATTGCGGTGATGGCGCTGAATAAGAAACAGTCCGGTTCCATTTTACTTTTTGTGGGAGCACCGGGTACCGGTAAGACCAGTATTTGCCAGAGTATTGCAAAAGCACTGAATCGGGAATATGTCAGAATCAGCCTCGGTGGTGTACGGGATGAAGCTGAGATCCGTGGACACAGAAGAACGTATATCGGAGCAATGCCGGGACGTATTATGGAAGGCATGAAGCGCAGCGGAAGTTCCAATCCGGTGATGGTACTGGATGAGGTGGATAAACTTTCCCATGATTACAACGGAGATCCGGCCAGTGCGCTGCTGGAAGTGCTGGATCCGGAGCAGAATTTCAGTTTTACCGATCATTATATGAATGTGCCGTATGATCTGTCGGATGTATTGTTTATCTGTACGGCCAATTCCATTGACACGATTCCGGAACCGTTGCTGAACCGTATGGAAGTGATTCAGTTCCCGGGTTACACGGCGGTGGAGAAGTTTGAGATTGCAAGAAACTACCTGCTTCCAAATGCCATGAAAACCATGGGACTGAAAAAGCAGAACCTGAAGGTGACGGATGATGCCATGCGTGAAATCATCAGTGAGTATACGATGGAATCCGGTGTTCGTGGACTGAAGAAAAAACTGGAGACACTGTGCCGCCAGGCGGCCGTAAAACTGGTAAAAGGCGAGCAGAAGAGCATTACCGTTGGTGTGAAACGCCTGAAAGAATTTCTTGGGCGGAAACAGATTCACCATGATGTGCGGATGCAGGAACCACAGGCCGGTGTCGTAACCGGACTGGCCTGGACCAGTGCCGGCGGAGAAATCCTTTTTATCGAGACATCTCGGATAAAAGGGGACGGAAAAGTCAAAATTACCGGACAGCTTGGCGATGTCATGAAAGAATCCGTACAGATTGCCATGACATTGGTAAAATCCATGTTTCCGGAAGCGGCAGAAAAGCTTAAGGAGTCCGATATACATATTCATGTGCCGGCAGGAGCTGTGCCAAAAGATGGTCCGTCTGCCGGAATCACAATTGTGACGGCTTTGACATCGATGCTGTTAGAGAAAGGAATTTCGCCGGAAATTGCAATGACCGGAGAAGTGTCACTGCGCGGTGGTGTTATGCCAATTGGTGGCCTGCCGGAGAAACTGATGGCGGCCCAGCGTGCAGGCATCAGGACGGTATTTATTCCGTATGATAACCGTGAGGATCTGGAAGATGTGGCAGAGGAAGTGAAAGCGGAACTTAACATTATTCCGGTAAAACGGGTGGATGACGTACTGAAGGAGACAGGACTGACAGAGTAGACAGAAAAAACAGAGAGTCATAGTTGAAATTACTTTTCAGAGTAATCAGTGTTATGCTGGAGATAAAAAATGCAGATACCAACAAGAATGAAACATCATTCTATCGGTATCTGCATTTTTAACGTTTTTTACAAATCATTCTGTTAAGAAATATCAGTTTTCTTCACTATGGACATTTTCGGAAAGAGCATCATCGGATGCCGGTGCAGCTTCTTCAGAAGTCTTATTTTCTTCCTCTGCCTGTTTTTGCTCCATTTTCTCACCATAGGTGGCATGCATGCTTTTGACAATTTCCAGAAGCAGATCCTGCTGTCTGTCAGTGAGGAGAACAAAATAATCCAGAAAATCTTTCTGTTTATCTGTCACAGGATAAAGATTTGTATTTTCCTCTACGAAGAACTGGGATAATGTCATATCCAGAGAACCGCAGATGTATTCCAACGTCGCAATGGATGGAATAGTGTTGCGTTTACGCATATTGGATATGGTAGAAGTCGACAGACCGGACAACTTGGAAAGCTGATAATCATTTAAGTTCTGCTTTTTCATAATTTCGTCAATTCGTTTTAGTACATCCATGATAAACCCTCCTCAAATTATGTCCGTATCGTTGTGTCTTCGTTTTATCGCTGGAAAACATTCAACTATATGAATATATTACTGACTTTTCATGTGACAAAATAGTGTACATGCGTGTCTGAAACATACTCAGTTGTATGCAAATAAGGTTCTGTTTATACTTTTTTAATTTGACAAAATATTAGCAAACAGGTAACATGAGTGCTAGAATTATGAATAAATGAGGGAAAAAAGTATTCATCGTCCGTCAATTGGCAGAGAAACAGGAAATAGACACACTGCATTGACGGAACGATTCCGGCAGAGAAGGAGGACACAACAATGTACGATGAAAAAATGTTAGATTCATTTTCGAAAGAATATGCAGCGCGCTGTCAGGTGACAGATAAGATCACCGCTGAATTGTTTGATGCAAACGGTGTACTGCGTGGATTACGTGATAAAAACGGAAACGGTGTAGTTGCCGGATTGACGAATATATCTAAAATTGAAGCGTTCAAGATGGAAAATGGTCAGAAGATCCCGTGTGACGGAAATCTGTGGTATCGTGGTTACAACGTCATTGATCTGGTAAAGGGATTTGAGGGAAAACGCTGCGGATTCGAGGAAGTTGCGTATCTGCTTCTGTTTGGCGAACTGCCGACACCGGAGCAGCTGCATACCTTCTGTGAAGCGCTGGCTACAGCGAGACATCTGCCAACAAACTTTACAAGAGACGTCATTATGAAAGCACCGAGTTCTGATCTGATGAACTCCCTGACAAGAAGTGTACTGACATTGGCTTCTTATGATGAAAATATCCGTGATACATCCCTGCAGAACGTTCTGATGCAGTGTATGAAGCTGATCAGTGAGATGCCGATGCTTGCTGTTTACGGCTATCACGCGTACAATCACTATGTGTGTGATGAGAGTCTTTATATCCATCGTCCTCAGCCGGATCTGTCCACAGCGGAAAACATTTTGCTGATGCTCAGACCGGATAAAAAATATACAGAGCTGGAAGCACAGGTATTGGATACCGCATTGGTTCTGCATATGGAGCACGGCGGTGGAAATAACTCAACATTTACCACCCGTGTCGTAACTTCCGCAGGTTCTGATACTTATTCTGTTATCGCAGCTGCACTTTCTTCCTTAAAAGGACCAAAGCACGGTGGCGCAAATATCAAAGTTGTTGAGATGATGGAGGATCTGCGCAAAGAAGTATCCGACTGGGAAGATGAGGAAGAGGTAAAAACATACCTTGGCAAACTACTGGATAAACAGGCCTTTGACCATAAAGGACTGATCTATGGAATGGGTCACGCAGTATATTCCCTGTCTGATCCGAGAGCCCGTGTATTCAAACACTTTGTTGAGGCGCTGGCAATTGAGAAAGGCCGGGAAAAAGATTTTGCCCTGTATTCCATGATCGAACGGCTGGCTCCGGAAGTAATTGCTGAGAAGCGCAAGATTTACAAAGGTGTAAGTGCCAACGTGGATTTCTACAGCGGATTCGTATACAGCATGCTTGACATTCCGCTGGAGCTGTACACACCGATCTTTGCCATGGCCAGAATCGTCGGCTGGAGTGCACACCGTATTGAAGAGTTGGTCAACGCAGACAAGATCATTCGTCCGGCTTACAAGAGCATTATGCAGGAACGCGACTACGTTGCCATGGATGAAAGAAAATAACAGTATTTGATTGCATCGGGCGTTCTTGAAAAGGAATTGCGTGTGATATATATATTTATAATGGTGATTGAAATACAAATTAGATGATGTAAGAATATTTTTGTGGGGGACTGAGAGAATATGTTTCATGAGATAGATGAAAATACATGGGATCGAAAAGAGATTTTTGATGCATTTTATGGTTATACTTACGCAATGACCGTGCAGCTTGACATGACAGAGCTGCATGCGCAGATGAAAGAGCATGGATATAAATTTTATCCGACCATCTGCTGGTTGATCACCAAGACAGTAAATTCAGATGTGGACTACCGCTACGGCAAAGTAAATGGTATAATAGGATATTATGACCAGATGAATACCAGCTATACGCTGCGAAGAAGTGCAAAACCGCATCTGTTCACTCACATGGTGACTGAGAATAACGAAGATTTTGAGACATATTATCAGCAGTTCCTTGCGGATAAAAAGAAAT
>CAVAFS010000097.1:0-3293 GCA_963587975.1 Bulleidia sp.
TTCCGGAACAACGTGTAAATAATGAATTTATTTATAAAAGGAGGACATATAATCATGAGTATTGAAAAGGGAACTCCGAGAAGAGGTATCTGCTTATACAGCTATCATAACCTTCTTGGAAAAACAATGACACTGGATGATGCTTTCGAGGAAATGGCTGATACAGGAGCAACCTGTTTCGAATTTCTGACAAGTTATATCCCAAATTATCCGAATCCGTCACCGGAATGGATCGACCATTACTGGGGATTATGTGACAAATATAAAATGCAGCCGTCCGAGCTGGGACACTGGGCAGAGAACCATCTGCACCGTGGAAAAGGTATGAGTGACGATGAAGTAGTAGAGGAGTTAAAACAGGATTTCCGTCTGGCTCACTTACTTGGATTCAAAGCACTCCGTACAAAGATCACATGTACTAATGAGATCTGTGATCCGGAACCGGGCTGGCAGAATTACATTGAAAAAGCACTTCCATATGCTGAGAAATATGACGTTCGTATGCAGAATGAAGTACATCTTCCGACGACACTTCATACACCGCATATCCGCGATGAATATCTTGATTTTATCCATCGTACAAAAACTTCTCACTTTGGATTTAATATCGACTTTGGTACTTTCCAGTATAAAGCTGCAAAGGGCATGGAAGATATGACATGGTTAAATTTTGATGATATTACCAAACCGGAAGAAATCGTTGATTTCCTTCCATACAGCTATGTATGCCATGCAAAATTCACTTACATGAATGAGAATTTTGAGGAAGAGACCATTCCATATCCGGAAGTAATCAAACTGATGGTGGACAACGGCTGGAGCGGAGATCTGCTTTCCGAGTACGAAGGCGGCATTCGTTTCCATGCAGAGGAAGGTCCGATGCAGTTTGGTCAGGCTATGGTAGAGATCCCGGATCAGGTTCGTCGCCACCAGATCATGCTTCGCAACATTCTGGGATACTAAGAGAAGGAGGACAAGATTATGGTAGAATTTCAGCCAATTCAGCAACGTGGTTTTCACAATACATATGATGAGAACGGAGAAATCGATGGATTCGAGTTCAAATTCGTTCCGAAATATTATAAGGGATACTGGTTTACACAGTGCCGTTTCGGTAATGTAACCGTAGACGGAGAAGTGTTTGACCGTGATGAGATCATTTTCGTATATGATGGAATTGAGTACACCAGAGAAGAGATGTTTGATCTGCACAAATACTGGCAGTTCAGAACACCGCTGACTTACCGTATTAAAAAGAAAGGCGGACTGTCTATCGGATATCATGATGTCAGCCTGCAGTACGGCTGGGTACTGAATTACAACGGTGCACTGGAGAAAGAATTTGACGGAAGCGGTATGGGTAATATGGCTCATATGTTTGGTGTTGATAATCAGAGAAGAATGCTTCTGTGTAAGTAAATTTATAATTTAAAGCAAAATCGGTTCGGGTAATCGTGTGGTTTTAATATAAGTTATGAAAAGGAACTCTGCTATTTTGTCTCCGCGGCTAACAATCGCTCGCTGAGAAAAAATAGCCAGAGTCCCTTTAATTTACGTTGTGTAAAACCACACGATTCCCCTGCGTTGTGGCGCAAAAATTTACTGATTTCACTGTGTAAATTGAGAACTTCTGTATTTTTTCTCAAGGAGCGATTGGTAGCGACTGAGACAAAATACAGAAGTTCGTATAAAGACTTGGATAGTAAATTTTAAGCCACACAAAAAAGATAAAGAAGAAAAGGAACAGTAATGAAAGCAGCGTATTTTACAGATTTTATCGATACATTGGAGACGGAACAGCAGCGTCTGGCGCAGGTGAAACAGGCCTCCGGGGCAGATCAGGTAGTTGCCATTATGAGCGGAGACTATCTGCAGAATGGTCAGCCTGCACGGGAGTCTATGAAAGCCAGATTGGAAAAGGCAAAGCTGATCGGGGTGGATCAGATTCTGGAACTTCCGCTGTACACCTGTCTGTCCAGTGTCGGAATCTATGGTTACAGTGCGTCGAATCTGATCACGAATGCGAAGGATATCGATGTACTTGTGTTGGAAGCAGTGGATGCTTCTTACGCGCAGCTGCTTGCTATTGCATACGTTCTGATCCGAAATGAAACGGCTTTTCAGAAACGGCTGGCTGCATACAAACAGAGTGGCATGACATTTTATCAGGCACAGGCAAAAGCGATTGGGGATGGGCTGCCTGGCGGAGAAAATATTATGCTTGCACCGCGAAATGTTCTGGCGGTGGAATGTATCAAATCACTGAAATATATGTACAGCAGTGTGAAATGCATGTGCATCCCGGAAGTATCAAATTTCTGGAAAGAGCAGGGATGGAGTGATGTGTGGACAGAAAAACTGCGGGAACGGCTCATGGAGCCGGAGTATGTGTTTTCTGACACCTATGGTGGTTATGAAAAACGGAGTCAGGCTATGATCGCACAGCGCGAATTATACGAGGATTTTGACCAGTTTGCGGAATTGATTGCGGGGGAAGACCATGAGCTGGTGGAAATTCGGAAGTATTTTCTGCGTCTGATCCTAAAAATCCGGAAATTGGATGTTATTCACTGGCAGCTGAGGGATTTTTCGTCAGATGCAAAGTGGATATCGGTATCATAATAAATCATTTGGAGAAAGATCAGTTTCTATTTTAGAATAAACTGTGACAGTGGAAGTTTGAGTTATGAAAAATGGGATAAGTGAAATGTAAAATTTGGAGGTATAAGATGAAACGGACAAATCGAGAAGTAGTAGAATATTTTTATGAGCGTGTATTTAATGCATGGGATCTGTCAGAAATCGATGATCTGATGCTGGATGATTACAAGCAGCATTCACCGGAAGTGGCAGATGGAAAAGAAGGATTTCTGGAATTCATGAAGGGATTCCTTGCAGGACATCCGCAGACAGAGACAATCCAGTGTCTGGAAGATGGTGATCTGGTCTGCATGTTTTTTAAATGCAAAATGGACGGCGGTGTGGTTGTAAAAGTGTTTGATCTGTACCGGCTGGAAGATGGAAAACTGGCAGAACACTGGGATTGCACCATGCGTGTGGATAATATGGAATGCAATAATTCGAATGGACAGTTCTAGGTTGCGCGTGCAATGTAGTTATTATTTCAAGAAAATGAATTGCACGCGTGGTATGACGTAAGGGTAAGCAGTGTGGTTTTCTCATAGACTACAATAAAGGGACTCTGCTATTTTTTCTCAAGGAGCGATTGGTTGGTAGCGACTAAGACAAAATCGTAGAGTCTCTTTTCGTAACCTAACGCAAAACCACACAAT
>CAVAFS010000098.1:0-2474 GCA_963587975.1 Bulleidia sp.
ATATTCCAGTCCCTGTCCATACGGCGGATCCATAAAAATAATGTCAAATACGTATCTGCGCTCCAGCATACGAAGTGCAGATAATGCATCCATACATTTCAGATCACAGCTGGATGTAAATTTTGTGAAACGGATATTTTCCTGAATACATGCAGCTGCTTTCTTGCTGTTTTCAACAAATACTGCTTTTTTCGCACCACGGCTGACTGCTTCGAGACCAATTGCGCCGCTTCCGGCAAACAGATCCAGGAAAACAGATCCCGGTACTTCCATCTGTATGATGTTAAATAACGTTTCTTTGATTCGATCGGTTGTAGGCCGCGTATCTTTGCCTTCAATGGTTTTTAACGGCATACTACGGGCTGTTCCGGCTATAATTCTCATAGCGGACCTCCTAAATAATAATAAATGTGATATTTCCTAGTCCTGCTCTTTTAAAACTGCTTTGTTTTTGCAGAGATAATCGATCAGAGACACGATGGTCAGAACCAGTGCCACATAAGTTGCGATCAGTGCAAGTACATGAATAACACCAACGCCTGCCACATATACGTCAAAGTTCATGTTCAGGATTAGTAAAATGATCATGGCCATCTGGAATGTTGTCTTAAATTTGCCCCACATGCTTGCTGCAATAACAATCTGATGTTCTGCAGCAATGAGGCGGAATCCGCTGATGATAAATTCACGGGCAATAATGATGATTACGATCCATGACGGCAGTAATCTTAAGTCTACCAGGCAGATCATAGCGGAGCATACCAGCAGCTTGTCTGCCAGCGGATCCATAAATTTTCCGAAGTTTGTGACCAGATTGTATTTTCTGGCAATTTTTCCATCCAGCATATCGGTCAGGCTGGCTACGATAAAGATGACAAGTGCCAGAGTATCACCGGCCGCACCAAGTACATCCGTCAGCAGGAAAAATACAAAAAACGGAATTAATATCACTCGAAAAATCGTAAGTTTATTAGGTAAATTCATAAGTTCCTCCTATCTCATATCAGATCAGTTCACCAATCAGATCATACTCATACGCCCCTGTAATGCGCACTTTCGCAAAATCGCCGCTTACCAGTTCTTCGTCTGTGTTTACAAAAACAAGACCGTCAATATCCGGAGCATCACGGTAACTTCTTCCCACATATGCATTCTCATCGGCTACTTTTCCCTCTATCATAACAAGGATCTCCTGACCGATCATGGTCTCGTTTTTATCCAGAATGATTTCTTCCTGAAGTTCCATGACATCAGCCTGCCAGTCTTCTTTCACAGACTCTTCAACCTGATTATCAAAACTTGCTGCCGGAGTATTTTCTTCCGGGGAATATGTAAATGCACCAAGACGGTCAAATTCTGTCTCATTTAAGAACTCCATCAGTTCTTCATGCTGCTGTGGTGTCTCACCCGGGAATCCGCAGATCAGTGTGGTACGGATTGCAATATCCGGAATTGCGGCACGCAGTGCTGCGATCTTTTCTTCCAGCATTTCCCGATTGGTCTTTCTGCCCATACGTTTTAAAATGTCAGAACTGATGTGCTGGATCGGCATATCAATGTAATGACAGACTTTTTCATTATCACGGATTGCTTCGATGAGTTCATCGTAAATCTCTTCCGGATAGCAGTACATCAGACGGATCCAGTAAATGCCCGGAATTTTGTTTAACTCATTCAGCAGGATGTGCAGGGATTTTTTGCCATACAGATCAATTCCGTAGAGGGTTGTCTCCTGCGCAACCAGGATCAGCTCTTTGACACCTGCCTCTGCCAGATCTCTGGCCTGGCTTAAAATTTCTTCCATCGGAACGGAACGGAAATCGCCGCGGATGGAAGGAATGATGCAGTAGGTACAATGTTTGCTGCAACCCTCTGCAATTTTCAGATGCGCATAATGTCCGCCGGTGGACACACTTCGTTTTGCTTCATGTGTCTCAATACCTGTCAGTGGTTCATAGGCCTCGTATTTATCTCCAAGCAGAACTCTTTCAATGGCCTCACAGATCTGTTCTGTGGAATTAGTTCCAAGCACGGCGTCAACTTCCGGAATCTCTTTTAAAATCTCATCCCGGTAGCGTTCTGCCAGACACCCGCAGACGATCAGCGCCTTGCAGGAGCCGCTTGTACGATACTGTGCCATGTCAAGAATGGACTGGATACTTTCTTCTTTTGCATCATGAATGAAACAGCAGGTGTTTACTACGATGACATCTGCTTCTGTCTCATCGTCAGTTACCGTAAATTTGTGCTGCGTCAGTTTACCAAGCATAAATTCGGAATCAACAAGGTTTTTATCACAGCCAAGTGAAATAAATAATACTTTCATTTGGTTCCTCCATTAAAAATTATCATACAAACAACAATGCTGCCTTTTAGAAGGCAGCATGTGAATCAGGGGGGCTTTCCTAGCGGTCGCCCTCTTCTTTTACATCATCATCTTCACCGAGGATTTTTACATTTCCTGTGTATAACTC
>CAVAFS010000099.1:0-5655 GCA_963587975.1 Bulleidia sp.
CCTTTGTGGTGGCAAGGGAAATTTCAATAGACAGTGAATCAGAATGCCTGAAAGCGCAGACAATCATTGCAAGAACAAATCTCTGGAAAAGTTATCAGAAAACATTGGGAGAAGAAGCACAAGCGAATGAGGATGTAGCAGGCAAAATTCAGACGGGTGAAAATGGATCAGGAGAAGGTTCAACAGAAGAAAATCAAGCAGATGATACTGAATCAAATAAAAAGACGCAGAATCCAGATATAAAATGGAGTATTTCTGATTCTGGTTTGGAAAGCTACACAGAGCAGGAACTGAAGCAACTATGGGGAACCTCTTACGAGTCAAACATGGAAAAACTCAGACAGGCTGTGGAGGAGACTTCTGACGAAATATTGACATATGAAGATTTGCCAATACAGGCTGCTTACCATTACGCCGCAAACTGCAAAACCAGAAATGCATCCGAAGTTCCTGGTCAGGAAGATGATATCTGGCTGCAAAGTGTCGACAGCAAAGATGACATGCTGGCAGATGGATTTCTGAATGTCAGTTATATGGAAAAGCAGGAGTTTGTAAATGCATTAGCACCGATTTTTCAGGAGGAGGTGTTGGATGTGAATCAGATGCCTGGCACATTGGAATTATCAAAACGCGACAGCACCGGATATGTGACGGAAGTAACGTATGGAACAACGGTGGCAAATGGGGAAGCAGTGCGTCAGGCGTTACATCTGAACTCTGCATGTTTCTATTTGTCTGAACTGGACGGAAAAATCCGTATTGTTACAAAAGGCATCGGACATGGACTGGGACTCAGTCAATATGGGGCAAACGAGCTGGCTAAACAGGGAAAAAACTGCCGCGAAATTCTGTACTATTATTATACTGGTGTCAACATCAAATCATGGTAAAAGTGAGATGAGAGCTTTTTTGAAAGAAAACGGCGTATAGAATTGCTTATATAGTTGCTATAAAAAGTAAATTCTACTTAAAATGACAGGTATCATATTTCAATTTCTGTATTTTTACAGTCCGCTTTTGTTGTGTTGAATAAATCTGTTTTTTTCGGAAAGAATACCAGTAAAACCATAAGTAATAACTGGAATCTGGAGGAGAAAAATGGAAAAACAGAAAAAATCGGAAAATAATGAAAAACGGGAAAAAAGGCGTGAACTTATTTATAGACAGAAATCCTATGTGACAGCGGGGGTGGTGACACTGGTGGCCGTCGTGGCCATGGTGGGTGCTTATCAGCATGAGCGAAAGTCCGCACAGAACAAACAAAATGAAGCCGTAGCTCTGGCAGAAAGCGACTGGGTAGAACCGAAAATAGATACTTCATCCACCGACGATGAGACACAGGAAACAATGGCTGCTCAGACACCGGAGAATCAGACTTCAGACAATCTCAGTGCACAAAATAATGCGACAGATACCCTGCAAACGGATTCGGTGCAGGGAAGCACTGACATGGAACCAATGGCAGATCAGATGCAGACCAGTGAAGAGCCGGTGATGCATTTTTCGGCATCGGATACCATCAGCTGGCCGCTGGAAGGAAATGTTATCTTAAATTACAGCATGGATCATTCGGTATATTTTGCAACGCTGGATCAGTACAAATATAATCCGGCGGTGATCATTGCGGGACATGTGAATGACAAAGTGACAGCGGCAGCAGACGGACAAGTCATCGGTGTGGACACTACTGCAGAGACGGGGCAGACCGTGACCATTGGACTTGGAGACAATTATCAGGCGATTTACGGACAGTTAAAAGAACTGGAAGTTTCCGCCGGGGACTATGTCAGCCAGGGTGATACGATCGGTTATCTGGCAGAGCCGACAAAATACTATTCCGTGGAGGGCGTAAACCTGTATTTTGCAATGACGAAGAATGGAAATCCGATCAATCCATTGGATTATATTCGATAAAAGTTTTGTTCACGTATTATGCCAAATCTGTGTATAATAACAGTGTACCGGTTAATATTCGCAATCGAAAAAAATAAATACAGTTTTACCAGAGAAGATAAACTATCAGTATTTGGTGTCAGACGTCTCACCTGATATTTGGATAGAACTCAATGTGTGGTTGGTAAAAATTGAAGTACGTGAATAAAGTACGGCAGGTTCGATTGCTTTTTTATAAGTATGTTCAGGGTGTGCAGTTAAGAGAAACAGGTATTGTGCACCTTGAACAGAGAAAAGTAATTGGACAGTACGAAAGACAAGTGGAGAAAATATGAGAGAAACAACAAGAAATTATACATATATCTTAAAGTGTGGGGATGGAAGTCTTTACACCGGATGGACCAATGATATTGCGGCACGCCTGGAACAGCACCGTAGTGGAAAAGGAGCCAAATATACACGGGGACGCGGCCCGTTGCAGCTGGTGTATCTGGAAGTGTATGACACGAAATCCGAAGCAATGAGCCGTGAGGCAAAAATCAAACGGTTTACAAAAAGTGAAAAACTGAAACTGCTTGCCGCAGAAGAGTGGCGTTCGGAACTGACTGCGGCGGAACAGGATTTATTGGAATAAAGTTTTGTAAGAAAGAGGAGATTCGTGAAATTGCTTCATTTACAGAAACTAAAAAATGAGCTGCCTAATATTTCAGGTAGCTCATTTTGAGTGACGTTGATAAATATGATATTGATTTTATCTTGAAATAATCATTTTGCAGATCGGATTTCCCATAGAGGAAAATTTTTGCTCATATTCTGTCATGACATTTCCCTGATTCAGCTTTTCATCGTGATGCAGATCCCAGGTAAATGCATCCAGATGCCATCCGGCCGGTTCTACCTGCTCCAGAGAAAACTGGAAAAGGTCTTTGTTGTCCGTTTTGAATTCGACATGTCCTTCCGGTTTCAAGATCTTATCATATCTGCCAAGGAAAGTCTGAGAAGTCAGACGGCGTTTGGCATGGCGGTCTTTTGGCCACGGATCGGAGAAGTTCAGGTAAATACCGTCTACTTCATGTTCTGCAAACATATTGCAGATATTTTCTGCATCCATACGGATGAAGCGCAGATTTTTCGGCGGCTCTTCCAAAGCGTCTGTTTTTTCCAGGGCACGGATCAGTACGCTGGAGTATTTTTCAATTCCGATGTAGTTGATATCCGGATTCTGCTGTGCAAGAGTAGTGATAAACTGACCTTTTCCCATGCCTACCTCGATGCGGATCGGATTGTCATTTCCAAATACGGTGTGCCAGCTGCCGGCCTGCGGGTTTTCCTCAAGGAAACACAGCGGATGCTCGGCGATGGCTTCCCGGGAGCCCGGTACGTTTCTTAATCTCATATAATATGATTCCTTTCTCTGTAAAAATAAATTTTTCCGGTAAACGTTCCATTGAAAAGCAATGGAATTGTAATAACTATAGTTTAATGATTAGTCACAAAACAGTATCCTTTCTTAGCATTTATGCACACAGGATACCAAGTGATTTTTCTGTGAAAAACATTTTGTGTCTGCTTGGTATTTTACTATAAGTTTCATGGTGCGACAAGAGAAATACCGCTGTTTGGCGGATAAATGAGGGGGATTTTATTAAGATATCCTGAATTTTTTGTCATATGACCTGTTTCTTGGCTCTGGGGCGGCGTTTTTACTGGACGGAATTTGTGAATTTTGCTATGATAACTATTGTGTGAATTCCAAATTTATACATATTTTTCTATATCTGATTGAGAAAAAAGAAGATAATTCATACAGTTGTGGGAAAAATAGAGATAAAGATACGAAGGTATGCAAACGGAAATGTCTGTTTGACATATTTGGAGGAAGAAATGAAAAAAATATTAAAGAGAGTGACAGGTGTTTTTCTGTGCGTGGCAATGGCAGTTGGCATATTTGGCGCAACTTCAGCGTATGCAGAGGGCGCGGATGCCAGTGCGGATAACACCCAGGCGCAGGCTGCCCAGTGGCCGACAGGACCAGAAGTACAGGCTGGTAGTGCCATTATCATGGATGCAGCCACAGGAACGGTATTATACGAAAAAGATGCAGATACTCCGCGGTATCCGGCAAGTATTACAAAAATTATGACGACATTGCTGGCGCTGGAAAACTGCAGTCTGGATGAAATCGTGCATTTTTCAGCTACAGCGGTTTATGAAAATGAGGGCGGTACTTCTCATATTGCCAGAGATCTGGACGAGGAGATGACGCTGGAGCAGTGTCTGTATGCAATTATGCTGGAATCAGCCAATGAGTGTTCCTATGCGGTGGCAGAGCATGTCGGTGGTGGTGATTATCAGAAATTCATCGATATGATGAATGCAAAGGCCGCAGAACTTGGCTGTACCAATACACATTTTAACAACTGTAACGGTCTGCCGGATCCGGATCATGTTGTCAGTGCCCGCGATATGGCACTGATTTCCAGAGAAGCGATCAAAAACAGCATGTTCCGCAAAATCGTAGGAACCGTGCGTTATGAGATCCCGCCGACAAACAAACATGCAGATCCGACACCGCTGAACAACCATCATCAGATGATCAGCGCATACAAGGGACGTCAGAATCTGTATGATTACTGCATTGGCGGAAAAACAGGATGGACATCCGATGCCGGAAATACGCTGGTAACTTTTGCAGAAAAAGACGGTATGACACTGATCTGTGTCGTTATGAGCTGTACTGCAGGCGGTCAGTATTCTGATACAAGAACATTATTTGATTATTGTTTTGATAATTTCAAGATGTATAACGTGGCACAGAATGAGACACGTTACGAAAAGACACAGAGCAGTGATAACACACTGTTTACAGAGTGGAATGCATTTGCAAAAGTAGACGACAGCGCGCAGATCATTTTGCCAGCTTCTGCAAATTTTCTTGATACACAGACGGAAGTAAATTACGACCAGGCCAGCGACAAGATACTTGGAACACTGGTGTACTCTTACGGTGGCAGACAGGTTGGAACCGCGAATGTAGTGACAACCGGTGCAAAGGTAGCGGAATATCCCTTTGGGGAGAAATCCGGAACTGTGCAGTCAGCTGATAACTCAACGCAAAGTGATACGTCTGCAGCAGCGGAGTCAACAGACACGACGAAAAACGATACTGGAAAAAAGAGCGGTCTTTCTATCAGTAAAAATAAACTGTTGTTGATCGGGGGCGGCGTGGCAGCAGCAGTGGTGATCATTCTTGTGATCTGGTTTTTGTACAATAATATCCGTCGTTTCTTCCGGCGGAAAGAAAGCCGCGACCGTCGGTACAAGACCATTAAAAATAACCGGAAATGGAACAAGCGCGGTGGACGCTGATAAATTGATGAAGTTCAGGTATCTGGCAATCATACGCCATCCTTGACAATACAAAAAAAGAACTGCTATAGGTTTTGTTACCGACGGCGAGGAACTCAAAAACAGTTAGATTTCTTCCGTCGCTGATAACAGTGTAGCAGTTCTTTTTTGATTGATCAAGGACAAGCCGCTTCGCGATGGCTCAGAATCTAAAAACAGTTAATGATTTTGATATAATCTACAGCGGGATTGCACAGAAGAATCATAATAATATTATGTTACATTAAGTGAATAGTTTGACTGAATTCGGTGATATTGTTTTTTTAGTCAATACATATATTGCTATAAGTTGACCTGGTAATACTAATTATATATTTGGGTCAATAATTTTAGGACAGTTAATTGACTCAAAAT
>CAVAFS010000100.1:0-10145 GCA_963587975.1 Bulleidia sp.
GTTCATTTCCGGAAAATGTTGTCTCATTTTCTGCTGTTTCCGCATTCTGTGGTTCTGCCTGTGCAGTTACCTCTTCTGCTTCCACATCGATTGGCTGCTCTCCTTCTGTCATCTCTTTGAAGATATCCATAAATTCTTTACCGGTAATGGTCTCATGCTCATACAGATAATCTGCAATTCGCTCCAGAACTTCACGATGACTCAACAGCATTTCTTTTGCTGTATCGTATGCTTTCTGCAGCATTACTTTGACAACTTCATCGACTTTTGCAATAGTCTCATCGCCGCAGTTTGTCACCGCGCGGCCATCTAAGTATCTGTTCTCCACAGATTCTACGCCCATCAGGCCAAATTCCCCGGACATACCAAACTGTGTAACCATTGCACGGGCAATTCTCGTTGCCATCTCAATATCGTTGGATGCACCTGTTGTCACAGAATCACACATGATTTCCTCTGCGGCACGGCCACCCATGTAAGTAACCAGACGTGCTTCCAGCTCGGCTTTTGTCTCCAGATATTTCTCTTCCTCCGGCATCTGCAGGGTGTATCCCAGAGATCCCATGGTCCGCGGTACGATCGTAATTTTCTGTACCGGCTCTGCATCTTTCTGTAATGCAGTAACCAGTGCATGGCCAACCTCATGATATGCAACCAGTCGTTTCTCTTTCGGTCCCATGATACGGTCTTTTTTCTCTTTACCGGCAATGACAACCTCCACAGATTCAAATAAATCCGCCTGAGTTACATACTGTCTGCCATTCTTAACCGCATTGATAGCTGCCTCATTGATCATATTTGCCAGATCGGAACCTACGCATCCGGCAGTTGCCAGTGCGATTGCTTCCAGATCTACGGAGTCATCCATTTTTACATCTTTGGAGTGTACACGAAGTGTCTCCACACGGCCTTTCAGATCCGGTTTGTCCACGATGATACGACGGTCAAAACGTCCCGGTCTCAAAAGCGCCTTATCCAGAACTTCCGGACGGTTGGTAGCCGCCAGGATCAGCAGACCTTTGGAAGTATCAAAACCATCCATCTCTGCCAGTAACTGGTTCAATGTCTGCTCACGCTCATCATTTCCGCCGCCGTAATGGCTGTCACGGCTTTTTCCGATGGCATCGATCTCGTCAATAAAAATAATACACGGAGCCTGTTTCTGCGCTTCTTTGAACAGGTCACGGACACGGGATGCGCCGACACCGACGAACATCTCTACAAAATCGGAACCTGCCAGTGAGAAGAACGGTACACCTGCCTCACCTGCTACTGCTTTGGCCAGTAATGTCTTACCGGTACCAGGAGGTCCTACTAATAACGCTCCTTTCGGCAGTTTTGCACCGATGGCTGTATATTTCTGTGGATTGTGCAGGAAGTCTACTACCTCCTGCAGGGATTCCTTCGCCTCATCCTGTCCGGCTACATCCTTAAAGGTAACACCGGTGGATTTCTCCACATACATTTTGGCATTGCTCTTGCCGACGCCCATGACGCCGCCTCCACCGCCCATTTTCTTCATGGCAGCACCAAGCAGGATCCACACAATCGCGATTGGAATTACAAAACTCAAAATCTGATAGATCCATGCGGATGTGGTCTGGTTTTTACCGGTATAATCAACTCCGTATTCATCCAGCATTTCATACATACGGTCATCTTTCAGATTGACGGTATAATAGGTCATCTGATACAGGCTCTTCGTATCCTCCACCGGTTGGATCTGGATCTCGCTATTTGTAATGACAACACTTTCTACCTGATGATTTTTTACCATGTCCTGGAATTTACTGTAAGTGATCTCCTGATTGGTGAAATTTCCGATTCCATTGGTAATCATTGTAACAAGTAACAGAACTACAACTGTCGCAATCACAAACCAGAGCATATTCTGTCCGTTTCTACGACCATTGTTATTATTTCCGCCCCTGTTGTTTCCTCTGTTTTCGTCCATAATACTGATCTCTCATTCCTGTGTGTCGTTTCAGTCAATCCAAACTCTGCTTTACCCTTCACTGACTGTACATGTACACAATCCTTTCTCTTGGTTTCCCCTATGTCAGATTTCATCTCAGTCCGAATTGAAACTCCCACTTCTGTGAGTGATGAGCAATCACTTGAATGTACAGGTCTTATTGTTTCCTGACCTGTATGAAATCTGCATTGTTTTATTATATGGTTATTTTGTATAGAAATCAATAATCTAATCGTGAACTTTTCCTGATTTTTATAAAATCTTTATAAAAGAAACCCCGGATGCGCGTGTGGCATCCGGGGGAAACTCCTGTTTATACGGTCACAGGATGATTCATTTCTATTCTTATTTATTTTTGTACTCAATAGCAGCTTCCACAAACCCTTTGAATAACGGATGCGGACGGTTCGGTCTGGATTTCAGCTCCGGATGTGCCTGCGTAGCCACAAACCACGGATGTGCCGGGATTTCGATCATCTCTACGATTCTTCCGTCTGGGGAAAGACCGCTGAGTTTCATTCCATGCTCTGTCAGGATTGCGCGGTAATCATTGTTAACCTCGTAACGATGACGATGACGCTCATGGATGGTTTCTGTGCCATATAACTCATATGCTTTGCTGTCTTTTGCAAGGACACAAGGATAAGAGCCAAGACGCAGGGTACCACCGATATCCTCCACGCCGTTCTGATCCGGCATCAGTGCAATTACAGGTGCGCTTGTGTTCGGATCCAGCTCAATACTGTGTGCATCTTCCAGTCCGCAGATATGACGCGCATACTCAACGATGGAAAGCTGCATACCAAGGCAGAGGCCAAGGAACGGTACTTCATGCTCTCTTGCGTATTTGATGGCTGTGATCTTTCCGTCGATTCCACGGTCACCGAATCCACCCGGAACAAGGATTCCCTGTACATTGCCGAGAACTTCGTCTACGTTCTCCTCGTTCAGTTCCTCGGAATCAACCCATTTGATATTTACGGTTGCATGCTGGAAAATTCCACCATGTTTTAATGCCTCTACAACGGAAATATAAGCGTCATGTAACTGGATGTATTTACCAACCAGTGCTATTTCTACTTCTTTGTTCGGATTGCGCAGAGCCTGTACCATGTCGATCCAGTCTGTCAGATCCGGTTCCGGACAATCCAGTTTCAGGCACTCACATGCAACCTGAGCCAGATTTTCTTTCTCCATTGCAAGCGGAGCTTCATATAAATATTCTACATCCAGGTTCTGCAGTACACATTTTTTCGGTACATTACAGAATAACGCGATCTTGTCACGAATCTGACGGTCCAGCTCATGCTCGGTACGGCATACGATGATATCCGGCTGGATTCCCATTCCCTGTAACTCTTTTACACTTGCCTGGGTCGGTTTTGTCTTTAACTCGCCGGAAGCGGACAGATACGGGATCAGTGTTACATGAATCAGGATCGCATTCTCATGTCCAACTTCATGTTGGAACTGACGAATGGCCTCAAGGAACGGCTGACTCTCAATATCACCGACAGTTCCACCAACCTCGATGATTGCGATCTGTGTCTCTTCTGTTGTAAAATCACGGAAGAAACGGCTCTTGATCTCATTTGTGATGTGCGGGATTACCTGTACAGTTCCTCCGCCGTAGTCACCGCGGCGCTCTTTCTGCAATACGGACCAGTATACCTTTCCGGTTGTCACGTTTGAGCTCTTGCTCAGGTTCTCGTCGATAAAACGCTCGTAATGTCCCAGATCCAGGTCTGTCTCAGCACCATCCTCGGTAACGAAAACCTCGCCGTGCTGAATCGGGTTCATAGTTCCCGGATCAATGTTGATATATGGGTCAAATTTCTGCATGGTCACTTTGTATCCGCGCGCTTTTAACAGACGGCCAAGTGATGCGGCAGTGATTCCCTTTCCAAGTCCGGATACTACTCCGCCGGTAACAAATACGTATTTTACTGCCATTGTTTCTTCCTCCTGTGTTTATTTTATCTCCCAAAATGGGGTTTTTATTCTTCAAAATCAACGGTAATTCCACTCTGAACCACTCTACATTCCTGTAAAGTGGTTTATCCCAGGCTGAATTCAGGTTCAGTCTGAGACGAAATTACATACAAATTTTATTATACAACCTCTTTCAACAGAAATCTACTTTTTTTTCATTTAACAATGACTTTTTTCAAAATCTGTCATTTTGCCTAATAATCGTGCGATCTATGCTTACTTATTGCATATAAACATCTTCCATCAAATATATGCTCAGGCAAAGGCTATCATCATGATCAGCGGAACTGTAATCACACTGAATAAGGTTGTCATAAACACAGATCGTCCGGCGCCCGTTGTATTTGTCCCGTACTGTTCCGTGATCATGGACTGCGCCGATGAAGCCGGAAGGGCCGCTGTCAAAATCATGACATTTTTTAGTGTATTATCTAATGCGCCAGGAACGATCCGAAGCAGTCCAAGAATCAGCAGCGGAAACGCAATCTGTTTGATCAAAGTCAGAAGGATCATCTTACGATCCTGGAAAACAGCTTTGACCGGAAGTCTGGAAAGTGATAATCCAACCACAAGCATAGACATTCCGCTTGTAATGTTTGACAGATATGCCAGCAATTTTCCAATCACATCCGGCATCGGGATCTGCAGGATACATACAACAAATCCAAGGATTACCGCGATATTAATATTGTTGAGCACCATTTTTCGGATACTTAATTTTTCCTTGATCGGATATTTCCAGGTGAGCAGTTTGATTCCTACGGAAAAGATCAGAAAATTGCTGACCACATTTCCCAGAGCCATCAGAAACATCCCTTTACCGCCAAAGATAGATAATGCAAGGGGGATTCCCATGAATCCGTTATTTGAAAACAGCATGCAGTAGATCCATACGCCCTGATCCAGGTCTGCTACTTTCATAACTTTTACCAACAGCACTCCGATCAGAAACGCGCATACATGTAACAGGATGATCGTCACAAAGGTCTGGATTCCGTAAGCAAACAGCTGCGATCTGTCCTGATCAATGATAGAACAGAATACAGTTACCGGCATGGTTACTTTTAAAACCAGGGTGGAAAAATCCGGAATGCTCTCTTTGTGGATGATGTTTCGTTTTCCTAATATAAAGCCCAGGACGATCAGGGCAAACAGCAGAAATACGCTGGTGGCTACAACAGACATGTGGTTTTCCTCTTTTCTTGTGTGGTGGTTATATATTTTAGTTTTCTGATCCCCTGACTATTTACGCTGTAAAAAAATATCTAAATCCACGTTATCACAATGGGCACTACTTTATTTCATTCATAGCTTGACCATTGTACACTTAACCATTTACATACTTTCAAAGCATTTTTCATTAAATATAGCATTTATTCGTCGAATTCCACGATAACATAGTAGCCTTTCGGTGTCTCTTTGACCTCCACCACGGTTCCTTCACGGGATTTCAGTCGTTCACGAAATTCATAGTTTGCAGACATGGCATAGGCTTTTCCCAGTGTATAATACCAGGAGTTTGGCAGTTTGCTCTCTGTCACCGGAAGGACATCGCCGACTTCCAGCAGTCCTGTCCGTTCCATTTTAAATTCCATTCTTCGCATAATGCTTAATCTTCTTCCTTGTAATCCACGTCAATGATATCATCTTCCGGATTGTGGTACTTCTTGTACGCTCTGCCGGCGCGGCCGTTCAGCCACAGACCACTGACACCATCGTAGATCAGAATCACTCCGACTGCCATCATACCGATTTCTAATGCAAGCCAGGTATGAAGCATCAGGATCACGCCAATGATAATGGTTGCGATTGCCACCAGAAGTCCAAGCCACCAGCGCGGGCTGTTACCTTTTTTTACTTCCAGACAGAATACCAGGTCTTTGAAACCATGGTACGCCAGCATGACACCGATCAAAATCGGGATCAGGGATACAAATACGCCTGGTCTTGCCAGAATCCAGATGCCGATGACTACGCAAACAACCGCCGGAAGCATCCGCACCGAACGTCCCAGCATTTCCTGAATACGGATTCCCTGAATCAGCAGTACGATACCTGCTACCAATAATACAAATCCTGCAATACGGCACAGGGTCACAAGTATTGTTCCCGGCCAGATGCAGAACATCACACCAAATACGATACAGATGATGGATGTGATCATAGATTCTTTTTTGATTTTTTGAAATAATTCAGACATTTTGTCCTCCTTCCTCTCAGGCTATTCTGCCTGAATATCAGCAAGCTGTGCGTTTGTGACGTCAATCAGATCCTGTGGACTCATTTTTAACGTAAGACCGATCCGTCCACCGCTGACATAAATTTCTGTAAAGTTTTTTGCACTTTCGTCAATCACTGTCGGGAACAGTTTTTTCATCCCCAGCGGGGAGCAGCCGCCACGCACGTAACCGGTGATTTTTGTAATATCTTTTACATGGATCATTTCCACGGATTTTTCACCGACGGAACGTGCTGCTTTTTTCAGATCCACTTCGCATGCGATCGGGATGACAAACACATAGTATTGTTTGCTTTTGCCCTGCATAACCAGTGTCTTGTAGGAGGCATCCACCGGTGCGCCGGTGATTTCCGCGCAATGCATACCGTCAATAAATTCATCTACTTCATAGGTCAGTGCCTCATATTTGATTTTCTTTTTATCCAGCATACGCATGGCATTTGTCTTTGCTTCTTTTCCCAAATTGATTCCTTCTTTCAGTAAAAGATTGTCTCTCCGCTCACAAAATCCCGTCATTTCACACTTTCACTCGCAGGAGAGACATCCGCTTCATTTATAATTTTTCGTCTAACAGTTCTTCGTCGCCGATATCTACTTTATTCACTTCTCTGCGGAATAAAATATCGTACAGTACCGGAACTACAAACAGTGTCATCAGTGTGGCATACAGCAGACCGCCGATTACAACGATCGCCATACCACGGCTCATTTCTGCCGCCGCATCGGTACTAAATACCATGGTACACATTGCCAGGACCGTTGTCAACATGGTCATCAGAATCGGACGCATACGGGATCTTCCGGTCTCCACCAGTGCCTCCCGTTTTTCCATGCCTTCCATTCGCAGCTGGTTCGCATAGTCAACAAACACGATACCATTATTTACAACGACACCTGCCAGCATCAGAAATCCCATCATGGCAGTCAGTGAGATTTCCTGTCTGCCGATAAAGAGTCCCAGCAGGCCACCGGTAAAGGCCAGCGGAATCGTAAAGATAACGATAAACGGAGATAACAGGCTCTGGAACTGTGCTACCATGATCAGGTAAATAAAGGCAATCGCCAGAGCGATCATCAGGAAAATATCGTTCATGGCATTCATAACCTCGGTACTCTCACCGGCAATCTCCAGACTGTATCCATCCGGCAGTTCATAGCCATCCAGTTTATCCTGCAGGGTACGGGACAATAATGTGGTATTATAACCATCTTCTGTCTCCGCAGTCACACTGATATATGTTTTCTGGTTATCTCTTTGAATAGAAGCAAGACTTACGCCTTCGCTCATAGTTGCAAACTCGCTGAGTTTGTGTATTTCTGTCTCTGTGGTTCCGTCGGATTTCTGTTTGTCTACGGAAAATTCATAGTCCATCAGAGAATCCACATCTACGGCATTATTTTCATTAACGATTTCCACGTCATACTGTTTGCCGTCCATGGTCAGTGTCGTCGCTGTTTTTTCCGTAGTCAGATTTCCGGCCAGTTCCTGATAAATCTGTGCTACCGTCAGTCCCTGAGCCATAGCTTTATCTTTGTCAATGGTGATCTGAATGGTCTTATCACCGCTCTCCTGTCCATTGGTTACTTTCGTAAATCCTTTTACGTCAGACACAATGTCCATGACATCATTGCTGATCTCCAGCAATTTATCTGTATCGTTTCCGTAAATATTCACGGTAAGTCCGCTTGCCATATAGGAAGACATATCCATATTGGAAGTAGATACACTGTAATCTTTAAACTTCAGGTCTTTGCATATTTTTTCCAGCTCTTTTGCCACCGGACTGTTGTCCTTGGCAGTGTCTTCATCTAACAATACAAATACATTCAGATTGTGTGTTCCGCCGCTGCTTGTCATCATGGAAGATGCACTCTGAGAAGCACTGGAAGAACCGGAGATCATACCAACGTAAGTAACCCCGTCAATGGCAGTCATTTTTTCCATCGCCTGATCGGCCAGTGCAAAAGTCTCCTCATCCGTCAGATTCTCATCTGCCTCCAAAGTTACGGACATCTGATCACCGCCCATGGTCGGGAACAGGATCATTCCGGTATTTACTGCCTTGTATGCACAGCCGGCAAGCAAGCCAACTGCGATAATTAATGGCGCAAATTTTCTGCGCAGGCAGAAACGCAATGCTTTTTCGTAAACATTTAATACTTTATTTAATAATTTCAGCGGTTTCGGCTCTGCCGTACGAAGCAGTGTGGAACTCATCGCCGGAACAACCGTCAGCGCAATCAACAGACTCGCAACTAAGCTGTATGCGATGGTCAATGCCAGATCCACGAACAGCTCGCGCACCAGACCATTGACAAAAATGATTGGTAAAAATACGCAGATAGTTGTCAACGTGGAAGATGCGATGGCACCTGCCACCTGTTTTGCTCCCATAACTGCTGCCCGGGCCGATGGTACACCAAGTCCGCGCAGACGATAAATATTTTCGATTACTACGATGGAGTTATCCACCAGCATACCGATTCCCAACGCCAGTCCCGACAGGGAGATCAGGTTTAAGGTCACACCACTGAAATACATCAATACGATTGCCACCAGAACACTCAGCGGAATACTGAATGCTACCACGATGGTCGGTTTGATGGAGCGCAGGAAAATTGCAAGCACGATGATTGCAAGAATTGCGCCCACGATCAGGTTTGACAATACGTTCTGCACAATCAGATCTATGTAATCCCCCTGATCCATCAGACTTGTAATATGAAGTCCATCGTAATCTTTTTCCAGCTGACTGATGGCTGCCCCACAAGTATCGGACACATCTGCCGTTCCCGCTGTACTTGATTTTGAAATAGAAAGGACGATTCCGTCACGTCCGTTTACTTTCGCGTAGGCATCGCCGGAATTGTCAATCCATGTGACATCTGCCACGTCAGACACATGCACATCTCCAAGTCCATCAATGTTGCAAAGCACGGAAGATTCCAACTCTCCATCAGAAGCGTATTCATCACCGACTTTCAACAGATACTGATCCTCGCCCTGATAAATATAACCTGCCGGCATTGCAAAATTTTGTGCAGAAAGCAGCTGGGATAAAGTATCTAGACTTAATAAAGCGTCCAAATTTGCATTTTTCAATGCAGTATCCCTGCCCTGTTCATAAGAAGTCTGTGCCTCATCCAGCTTTTCCTGATTGTTCTCCAGTGCGGCCTGACCGTCTGCAATCTGTGCCGCCCCGGTGCTGAAGCCAACTGCCGCGGAAATTTTACCGGATTCCAGTGCTTCGTAATTGTCTGTCGCTGCCTTCACCTGCTCATTGACCTGATCTACGATGGCCTGTGCAGCCTGAATCTCAACGTCTAAGTTTGCTAATTCTGTATCAATCTGTGGCAGACGGGTATTTACGATCTGATCCATCTGCTTCAGATTATCTGTAGTCAGTGATGCCGCTGCATCTGACTGACCGATCTGTTTCATAAAAGCAGTTAATGCTTCCAGTTTCTTCGGATTTTTCAGTGCATCGGAAATGTCCGTCGGATAAGCGGAGGCATCCATGCCATAGCCTGCTGCCATTTTCTGCATGGAAGCAAAACTTTCATTTACCTGCTGATACTGTGCTTCAATTCCGGCATCACTATACGCTTTTTTCTCTGTCTCCAGTGCCATTTTGGACGCCTGCAGACCTGCAAGCTGTGCATTATATGCAGACTGTGTCGCCACTGCCGCATCTACCGCTTTACTGCTCTGCGCCAGTTCACTGGTGGTAGAATTCTGCTGATTTTCCAGTTCCTTTTTAGAACTCTCCAGCTGCGCTTTTGCACAGTTCATCTGGCTTTTTGCATCGTCGATCTGAGACTTTGCATCCGCAAGCTGATCATCCACATAACCTGCCAGTTTATCATTCAGTGCATCGATTTTTTCCTGATTCAAACGGATTTCCACTGTTTTTTCAATGGCTCCGGTCGTATTTACAC
>CAVAFS010000101.1:0-4574 GCA_963587975.1 Bulleidia sp.
CCGGCAGTTATGAGTGGCAGAGATGTCATCGGACAGGCGCAGACAGGAACCGGAAAAACAGCTTCTTTCGGTATTCCGCTGCTTCACAAAGTAGACCCGAAGCTGAAAAAAACACAGGCGCTGATCTTATGCCCGACCCGTGAGCTTGCCATTCAGGTATCCAATGAGTTACACAACCTGGCAAAATACACCCACGGTATCAAAATTCTTCCGATTTACGGTGGACAGGAGATTGGCAAACAGATCCGCTCTTTAAAAGGCGGCGTACAGATCATCGTTGGTACACCTGGCCGTGTGATGGATCATTTAAGAAGAAAAACTATTCGCTGTGATTTTATCCATACAATCATTCTGGATGAGGCAGATGAGATGCTGAACATGGGATTCCGCGAGGACATCGAAGAAGTATTAAAATACCTTCCGGAAGACCGTCAGACAGTTCTCTTTTCCGCAACTATGCCGAAAGAGATCATGGAGATCACAAAACAGTATCAGAAAGATGCGCTGACCATCAAAGTGGTAAAAAAAGAGCTGACTGTTAAAAATATTGAGCAGTATTACTATGATGTCAGAAGAAAAGACAAACTGGATATTTTGACAAGACTTCTGGATGTGTATGATCCGAAGCTCTCCCTTGTTTTCTGTAACACAAAACATATGGTAGATGAGCTGGCAAACGAGCTGCAGAACCGTGGTTATTTTGCAGAAGGTCTGCATGGTGATATGAAACAGCAGCAGCGTGACCGTGTTATGAGAAACTTCCGTAACGGAAAGACAGAGATTCTGGTGGCAACGGATGTCGCTGCCCGTGGTATCGACGTTGATGACGTGGAGGCAGTATTTAACTACGATCTGCCGCAGGATGACGAGTATTATGTTCACCGTATTGGTCGTACCGGTCGTGCAGGCAGAACCGGAAAAGCATTCTCTTTTGTAAAAGGAAAAGAAGTTTACAAATTAAAAGAGATCATGCGTTACTGCAAGACAAAGATCTATGCACAGCCGATTCCGTCTATGCGTGACGTAGAAGAAGCAAAATGTGACAAGATCATGGAGCAGTTAGATCAGATCATTGAAAATGAGGATCTGACCAAGATGGTAAATATGATCGAGGCACAGATCAACAATGGTGATTATACTGCTATGGATCTGGCCGCAGCATTTTTATATCAGGCACTTGGAAAAGCGGACCGCGAAGGGGCAAAACAGGACAACTTCGATTTCTCTGATACCGGTGCAGAAGATGGAATGGTTCGTCTGTTCATCAATATCGGTAAAAAACAGCGCGTACGTCCGGGGGATATCCTGGGAGCAGTTGCAGGTGAGTCCGGAATGCCGGGTGATCTGGTTGGAGCCATTGATATGTTTGACAGCTATACTTTCGTGGAGGTTCCGAGAGAGTATGGTGCGGCAGTGCTGAAAGCGATGAAAAATGCGAAGATCAAAGGAAAGAGCATTAATGTGGAGCCGGCGAATGCGAAATAAGGGGTTGTTTTTTTGAGTGGCTGCATTTAGGTTTTGAATGAAAAAAGAGTGAGAATTGCATCCTTCGGGCTAAGACGCCCGTTCAGATGAAATTCTCACTCTTTTTTCAATGTCAGTTAATGAGCAGCCGTAGATAGAAAATTGTTCGTGTCTGCATTCAGTTCTTTCAATCAGTTCCTTTATATAAAAATAAAATAAGTCCACATTATTTTCCAAAATCTCGAAGGGCTTTCAGCGCCTGACCGCCCATCGGGTACAATGCCATCAGGTTGAAAATCGTCATGAGTCCTACACCGACGTCACCGAGATCCCATACGGTGGTGTACGCTGCAAGTCCACCGATGAATAACATGGCGAGCGCCAGTATTTTGTATGCAGTCTGGAAGCACCATTTGTTACCAAAAAGGTAAGCCACGTTGGAGCGTGCATAGAACAGGATTCCAATGAATGTGGAAAAACTGAACATAGCCAGGGTGGCAGCGATAAAGATTGTGCCAAAGGTTCCGAGATGATACTGCATCGCAGTCTGCAGCAGGTCCATGCCCACAAGCCCTGTGGTGAGTTCCTGCGGAACAAGCAGCAGGATCATGGCGGTACAGGTACAGATAACGATGGTGTCGATAAAGACGCCAAGTGCCTGCACCAGGCCGATTCTTACCGGATCATCGCTTTTGGCAGCGGCAGCTGCGCATGGTGCGGAACCGGAACCGGCTTCATTGGAAAACAGTCCACGTTTGACACCGTTCATCAGGACGGCGCCGAATCCACCGGCAGCAACCTGACGGATACCGAAGGCTTCCTGAAAAATACGTACAAAAACAGCCGGCATCTGACCGATATGTGTAAAAATAATGATCAGCGTAAAGATAAAGTATGCACAGGCCATGATCGGAACCAGAACATCCAATACTTTTACGGTTGCATTTTTTCGTAGTACGATAATGGCTGCCAGAACGACCAGTACGATGGTAGTGACCAGTGGCGGAATAGAAAATGCATTTTCAAAAGCGGATGTCACGGAGTTACTGATTACCTGGCTGATGCCGCACCAGCAGATCAGACCGGAAATAGCGAAAAGTACTGCGATCACTGAGTATTTGCGGTAAGTGCCGTCTTTTCTTTTGGCAAAAAAGTGGTGCATATAATAAGCAGGTCCGCCGTGAAAACCACCGTAGAGCGGATCTTTTTCTTTGTGAAGCTGTGCCAGGGTTCCTTCAATAAATGCTGTGGAGGAACCAAGCAGTGCGGTGATCCACATCCAGAATACTGCGCCGGCACCGCCTGCGGAAATGGCAGCCACAACACCCACCAGATTTCCCATACCGACGCGGGTGGCCGTGGAGACGATGAGTGTCTGGAAGGAAGACAGGCCGCCGCGTTTGTCTTTTTTTTCATTTAAGGCGCGGACCATATCCGGAAACAGCCGGATTGGCAGAAATTTTGTCCGAATGGTGAAATAGATTCCGGTTGGAATCAGTAAAATAACCAGAAGCGGCAGTCCCAGTGTACTTCCACCAGGCAGTGGGAGCGTCACCAGATCTCCCCATAAAAAGTTGTATACAAATTCAATAATGGCTGTCATATCAAATAATCCCCCTAAATAGTCTAGCTATCTGTATCTGACAAATTATCAAATGGTACAGAATGTAAAAATGGTTAGCTTAAATTTTTGTTAGATTGCGATCCTTTTTTTGATGATTCAGCCAGTATATCATGTTTATATGGAAACGTCAACACGTTGAAGTGCGACACTTTAACGTGCGAAAAAACATCCGGTTCGGGTAATTGTGTGACACGAAATGCAGGGGCGCAAAAATTTACTAAATGTCACTGTGTAAATTAAGAACTCCTGGCATTTTTTCCCAAGGAGCGATTGTTAGCGACTGGGACAAAATTCCAGGAGTTCTTATTAAAACTTAACGTAGTAAATTTTAAGCCACCCTATTTAGTTTACGGAAACTTCCCCGGCAAGAACCTTTTTATAATCTTCGTAGTTTTTCTTCAGAAGTTCCGGTGTATTCAACTCATACGGACATTTCATCATACACTGACCACATTCGAGGCAGTTTTCAATTTTTTTCATCTCTTCCTGCATCTTCGGAGTCAGCCATCCTGCACTCGGCGCACGACGCAGCATCAGTGACATTCTCGCACACTGATTGATCATGATACCTGCCGGACATGGCATACAGTAACCGCAGCCACGGCAGAAATCACCAGTCAGTTCCTGTTTTTCTTTTTCAATATAAGTGGAGATCTCCTCATCCATGGAAGGCGTATTTTCCATATAGGAAAGCCACTCTTCCAATTCGGTCATTTTCTGAATGCCCCAGATTGGCAGAACATTGTCAAACTGTGTCATGTAGGCCATGGCAGCTTTGGAATTGTGGATCAGTCCGCCGGCCAGACCTTTCATGGCAATGAATCCCATGTTCTGCTTGGAACAGGCTTCTACCAGATGAAGCTCCTGTTCGGAGGAAAGATAGCTGAACGGGAACTGCATGGTTTCATACAGACCGGAAGCAACACATTCTTCTGCAATGCCGATTTTGTGTGCGGTGACACCGATGTGACGGATCATGCCCTGCTCTTTGGCTTTCAGCATGCACTCATACATGCCGGTTCCGTCTTCCGGGCGGTAGCACTGGTTGACGCAGTGGAACTGGTAAAGGTCGAGATAATCTGTTTTTAATAATTTCAGGGATGTTTCTAGCTGTTTCCAGAAGTCATCCGGGTTGGTTGCCATTGTCTTGGTTGCGATAAAAATTTTGTCGCGCATGTGTCCAAAGGCCTCGCCCATTTTTTCTTCACTGTCGCTGTAGGCACGGGCAGTGTCAAAAAATGTCATGCCACCTTCATAGGCACGATGAAGGATTTTGACAGCTTCGTCCATGGATACACGCTGAACCGGTAACGCACCGAACGCATTCTGCGGTGTCTGGATACCGGTGCTTCCTAATGTGATTTGTTTCATAGTTTTTCACCTCATGAATATGTATTCTTTTTATTTATTACAGATATTTTATACTGATAGAAAGATGGGCGCAAGATGAACCTGCTTATGATACCTAAAAAGTATGGAATACGAT
>CAVAFS010000102.1:0-3897 GCA_963587975.1 Bulleidia sp.
CCATTGATCATACCGACGAAGTAATCCGCCGGAAAACCAAAGCAATTGATGCTTTCCAGAACAGTGAGTTAAATCAAAGTTATCAGGAAATTAACCGACAGATTGAGGATCTTGACGAGCAAATTTCCAAACAACGAGAAGAAGCAAATGACCTTGAATGGAAATGGCAGTTAAAAAATGCAGCTGCAGAAGCAAAAGAAAAAGAATTTTGGGCTTCCGGAGGTGATCTGAGTCGAAATAAAGACAAGATCAAAGAAGAAATGCGAATCATCGAACAGGAAGTCTCTGCTATTCAGGAAGAGATTCTGCGAAAAGCATCGGAAGCATCCACGCCACTGTCCATGTGCAAGGATCTGGTTATCCAGTCTTACAACAGTGAGCAGAAATACCAGGAAACAAAAACACTGAAAGCGATTGAATATAAACTTGTAAATATTCATGAGCGAATCATGCACGTTTTGAACAGTTTTCATTTAACGCAGAATGAAATTGATTCCATACAGCAGATTTTTGATGATGAACTGCAGGAATACGGATCTATTAAAAATATTTCCTCGCATGTGAGTCTTTCTGCATCAAGCATGCTATTATTTGAAAAGCTGATCACCGACATCTTCCCGACACTGAAACAGGAAATTGACACGCTACTCAGTGATTCCGAAACACAGGAAAGTCAGTTAATGAATCTGGATGCACATTTAAACGCAGGAGACGATCAGACACTTGCCATGAAACTTTTTGAGGCAATGAAATCTCTGGAAAAAGAACGCAATCTGGCAGAGGCAGAATATCAGAGAGCAAAAGATGCGATTCCTGCTCTGGAACGGCAGCGTGATCTGTTAAAAAGCCGCCGCCAGAATATGATCCGGGAAATTGTGGAAAAAGAAAATTCCAATAATGATGATGCACGGATCGTCAGATATGCCTCCCTGGCTACGCAGGCATTAAACGCATTCAAGGTCAGATTACAGCAGGAAAAAGTAGCACAACTTTCAGAATCTATCACAGAATGTTTTCATAGACTGGTAGACAAAACCTCTCTGGTTCAGAAAATAGCGGTAGATCCTGTTTCCTTGGATATCCGTCTCATAGATTTAGATGGAAGGGAAGTATTAAAAAACCAGCTTTCTGCAGGAGAGCAGCAGATGTTTGCTGTTTCCGTTGTCTGGGCCCTGGCCCTTACTTCCGGCTATAAAGCACCTGTTATCATCGATACACCAATGGCACGACTGGATTCTTCCCATCGTTCCAATTTTGTTACAAGATATCTTCCGGAAGCAAGCTCTCAGGTCCTGGTTTTATCTACAGACGAAGAAATATATGGCAGATACCTGGATGAAATCCGCGATCATGTCATTGACTATTACACGCTGGCTTACCATGAAGATAAACAATGTACTTCTATTGAACCTGGTTATTTTGGAGAAAAGCAATTATGATCATAAAACATTTTAAATTATCTCAACCAGAAAAAGAACGACTTATTCGAATAAAGTCAAAGACCGGAATACAAAACTGGAATATCCTTTGCCGCTGGGCTTTATGCTGGTCCTTATCCGAACCAACCATTCCCGGCGGCGTAGACCCGTTATCTGACAGTAATCTCGAAATGGACTGGACAACCTTTGCAGGAGAATATTCCGAGATATATGAAGCCATCATCCGCCAACGCTGTATCAATGATGGTTTGGGTGAAGATCCTGATACACTGGGCAAATACTTTCGTCTCCATTTATGCAGAGGAATCAATCACTACAGTTCCAAAGATATTCTGTCAAATTGTTCCGATCTGCTAAAATCTGCCATAAAGGAGGATTCTGAAAATGCCGGTATATCTTGACTTTAACGCATCTGCGCCTGTCGATAAACGTGTCCTTGACCGAATGATTGATGTTTATCAAAACCATTACGGAAATGCAGACAGCCGAACCCATTTTTTTGGTGCAGATACCAAAGAAATTACGGTAGCTTCCCGAAAAGCAATTGCGGATATTCTGCAGATTGATCCCACTGATCTTATTTTTACCAGTGGATCAACGGAAAGTAACAATATGGCTATTTTAGGCTTACAGCAATATGCGCAAAAGACAGGAAGAAATCATTTTATCACAACCGCGATGGAGCATAAATCCGTTCTTGAATCCATGAAATATCTGCAGGCCAATGGCTGCACCGTAGATTTTGTTTCCCCGGATGCATCCGGACGTATTCATCCGTCTCAGATTCTTGATCTGGTAACGGACAAAACGCTTCTTGTATCCGTTATGCATGTAAACAGCGAAACCGGTATTATTCAACCGATTCAGGAAATTGGTGAAGCACTGGCTGATACTGACACTTTTTTTCATGTAGACGCGACTCAGGGATTTGGCAAATTAAATGATGACTTACGGCATACTTCCTATGATATGCTCAGCTTTACTTCCCACAAAATTGGCGGACCTCAGGGAATTGGTGCACTTGTTTTAAAAAGAAATCCAGAAACTTATATGCGGCCGCCAGTACAGCCTCTGATGTTTGGCGGACCTCAGGAACGAGGTTTCCGACCTGGTACAACACCGGTTGCACTTGTGGCAGGTTTCGCACTGGCTGCACAACTGGCAGATAGAGAAGCAGCAGATCATATGAAAAAATGTCAACAGATAAAAGATGCTTTTTTTCATACGATAAAAGATCTCGACTATACAGTAAATGGAGATTCTGCTTACTGTCTTCCAACGACTGTAAATATCAGTTTTAATGGTGTCGATGCAGAAGGAATTTTTCTGGCTTTAAAAGACAATTACGCATTTTCCAATGGCTCCGCCTGCAACTCCGGAAGTCATTCCCCCAGTTATGTACTTCGTTCTATGGGACTGGATGATGAGCGTATCAGCCAGGCCATCCGCATCTCATGGAATTATGATACAATTGTTGATTTTTCGGAACTTGTTCAATATATTCAGGATTTATTATAATCTATCTTACTTACAGATTGTATGATTTAGAAAGGAATCATATATGTGGACAGAACGCGATATCAGAGAACAGGCAGATAACGAACAGACTTTTTATCGTGGAAAACTTCTTGAGAGTACGAACGGTGTTTTGGAGTTTTCCACCTTTGAATCAGAAGATCTATACGGTGATTCGGAATTAAATTTGCGTTCCCGTGTGCGCGGAAGCAATAAACAGAGCTATGATGTAGAAATCACACTTTTCTTTGACGATAACGAGGAGCTGGAAGATGTGGAGTATTACTGTCCCTGCATTGCCTTCTCCTCTTATGATGGCATCTGCAAACATTGTGTGGCAACGATTCTTTATTATATGCACCATCAGGAAAAATCCGTTTCCACGCCATTTTCAGAACCTGTTTCTTTTGAAAATACAACCGGCAAAAGCTCTTCACCTGCGAATTTAACAACCGATTCCCGCACGGAGACCGCTTATACGGAACCCTTTTCCAAACATCGCACGGATAACAGTATGCAGCAAATTCTCCAGCGGTTTGGAAAACAGGAAAACTGGATGATCACCGATGGATCCCTTATGGGAAAAATTCATCTGGAGCCAACACTGCATCTGGACTATAACAATACTTCGGTATCTCTGCGTATCGGAAAAGAAAAAATGTACGTAGTAAAAAATATCCCGGAACTGGTGCAGCATGTTCTGCATACCGAAATGCACAGCTACGGAAAACAGCTTGCATTTGTGCACCAGCTTAATGCTTTTGATGAAGAAAGCCGTGGATTGATAGAATTTTTTATCCGTCAGTTTCAGGATTACAACTATTGGTACAGCACAGACATCCGCAATTTCACGCTGAAAAACGAGCTTCTGGATGCCTTTTTCGAAACTATTTCCACAACCGGAACTCTGGTGGATCCATCTGTCAAAAAGCAGGAACTCTGG
>CAVAFS010000103.1:0-2415 GCA_963587975.1 Bulleidia sp.
CTAACACACAGGGGGGAAAACTGATTGTAGGTGTAGATGACAAAAAGCATCAGGTTGTAGGCGTGGAGAATGATATTTTGTTTGAAGTAATGGACAGGATAGCGAATGCGGTATCGGATTCTTGTGAGCCACAGATCATTCCGGACATTGAGCCACAGACAGTGGATGGAAAAACTTTGCAAGGATATTGAACGGTTTCGGGAAAAAGCCAGAATGCCAGAACGTGTTGTAAAAAAGGAGCAGCTTATTAATTGGAAAATTTTAAAGCAGAGTGAGGGACAGCTTTTGGCAACAAATGCATATGCTTTATTGACTTCTGATTATTTCACGTTTTCCAAAACACAATGTGCTGTGTTCAAGGGAACAAATCGGGCATTATTTTGGGATAAGAAAGAGTTTACTGGATCGATTTACCAGCAGATTGAAGATGCAGTGGAGTTTGTGTTAAAAAATATCAGACTTGAAGTCACAATTGGAAGTTTGGTGAGACAGGAAAAATATGAGCTTCCGCCAGAAGCCATCAGAGAAATGATTATCAATGCACATTATCATCGGAATTTATTGGATGAGTCATGTATTCAGGTTGCAATCTATGATGATCGTCTGGAAGTAACTTCTCCAGGTGGTTTGTACAATGGACTGACTTATGAAGAAATTATGAATGGTCATTCCAAAATTCGAAACAAAGGAATTGCCAATATTTTCGGTCAGATGGGACTGGTAGAGGCATGGGGCAGTGGAATAAAACGTATTTTTACTGCGGCAGAAGAATACGGTCTTCCGAAACCTAAGATTCAGGAATTTGATAATATGTTCCGGGTGGAATTGTTTCGAACGGCGTTTCAGACAAAAATAGAAGAAAAGAAACCAGTATATAAAGTGGTGCAGAAAGAAAAGAAGTTCGGAGAAAGTTCGGAGAAAGTTCGGAAAAAATTCGGAGAAAATTCGGAGAAGATACAGGATTATGAATTGACAGATATTCAGAAAAAAATCATCAATATTCTTCTTAATGATCAGCGTTTATCTGCTGCAAAGATAGCTGAAAGAGTAGGAATAGGAAGTCGTGGTATAGAAAAGAATATTAAAAAATTGAAGGAGTATGGAATCCTTATACGACATGGTTCTCCAAAAAATGGTTTTTGGGAGGTTGTAGAGGAATTCGGAACTAAATAACAGATTCAAAGCATCGGAGAAAGTAACACAGAATAGTACTTTTTCTGATGCTTTTTTTGTTTGGAAAGTTTATGCATTTCAGTGCAAAAAATATTGAACATAAAAAGTCTTTGCAGTGCTTTTGTACATTTGGAGAGTAAATAAGATCATTTTTGTTCGTGTGTATAAGGATTCCAAAAACAGCAGATAATGTAAGGGAGAAAACTGATTTAATTTTGGAAAGGAAACGAAAAATTATGGCTGTTTATCTGGAAATTGTGGATGTATATGCGAGAGAAATACTGGATTCCCGTGGAAATCCAACGGTGGAGACAGAAGTAAAAGTGAAAAACGGAAATCATATTTTTACCGGGCGAGCCAGTGTCCCATCTGGCACCAGCACCGGGGAACATGAGGCGAAAGAATTGCGGGATACGGATTCGAGACGGTATCATGGAAAAGGCGTGCATCAGGCGGTGCTCAATGTCAACGACCGGATCAAAGCGGTGTTGCTTGGAAAAGATGCGGCGAATCAGGTGCTGATCGATCGGATACTAAATTGCACGGATGGAACGGAAAATAAATGCAATCTGGGGGCAAATGCGACGTTATCTGTTTCTATGGCCTGTGCAAAAGCCTGTGCCAAGGCATTGAATCTGCCGTTGTTTCGGTATCTTGGCGGCGTGTATGGAATTCGTATGCCGATTCCGATGATGAATATTTTAAATGGTGGACGTCATGCGGATAATACCGTGGATTTTCAGGAGTTTATGATCATGCCGGTGGGCGCGCGGGATGATGATGGCAATTTTATTTTCCGAGATGGATTGCGCTGGTGCGTGGAAATTTACCATATGTTAAAATCCATTCTGGAAAAAGATGGTTACACGACGTCTGTGGGAGATGAAGGTGGTTTTGCACCGGATCTCAAAAATGCAGAGGAAGTGCTGGATTACCTGATGCGGGCAGTGAAAGAAGCCGGTTATGAGCCAGTGAGACAGATTGCCTTTGCGCTGGATGTAGCAGCCAGTGAATTGTACAATAAGGATTCCGGATTATACCATTTTCCGGGAGAAAGTCGAATGCGGACAACGGAGGAGATGATTTCTTATTATGAAACACTGATCAGCAAGTATCCAATCGTGTCCATCGAGGACGGGCTGCAGGAAAATGACTGGGAAGGCTGGAGTGAGATGACGAAACGAATTGGTGATCGGGTGCAGTTAGTTGGAGATGACTTATTTGTGACGAATCCGAACCGAT
>CAVAFS010000104.1:0-3194 GCA_963587975.1 Bulleidia sp.
TTAATAACGCATAAATTTACAGTTTTTTTCGGTAAAAAAATTTTCGTAGAATACGTAATACTACGAAATAGAGTATATTACTATCAACCAAAAAAAGCAAGGGATAAAGAACATTTGTCGACACATCTCGGCACAATGCTCAATTTTTACATGCATTTTTAATGGTATTTGTAATAATTTTTGCCTATGTATTTTATACAAATGAGCGAAAATCATCTTGTGCTGTATGGTTTCTCCATAGTTTTGTCTATGTTTCATGCTATAGTTTGTGAAAAAGGAGACATTACAAATGAACAAATCACAAACACTCTTCAACACACTTATGGATGAATGGCTGGAGACTAGAAAGGAGAGCATCAAGAAATCTACGTTCTGTAAATATGAACAATTAGTGCGCCTCCATATCCGGCCATATTTCGCAAAAATTACATGTGCAAAAATTAACCAGAAGATGATTGATGAGTATTATGCGGTCGTCTGCAAAAAGACCGTGGAAGGCCATCCACTGGCTACAGGCACGCTTCGCTGTCTGTGTATGATTGTAAACAGTACACTTCGCCTTGCGCAGGAGCAGGGATATCTGAAAAATCAATATCTGCTGATTCCGAAATTATCGCGGGAATATCACTTGGTACATGTGTTTTCAAAAGAAAATCAAACATTGCTGGAACAGTATCTTTTTGAACATCCATCCCAGTATTCCTGCGGGATTCTGCTGGCTTTATACACCGGAATCCGTATCGGAGAACTGTGTGCACTGACTTTTGAAGATCTGGATCTGATCAATGGATATGTCCGGATTGTCCGAACCGTACAACGCACTGCTGTGGTCACGTCAAAAGGTGAAAAAAAGAAGAAAACTGAACTTGTAATAACATCTCCCAAAAGCCGGAGCGCTTATCGAATGATTCCGCTGCCGGACTTTTTGATTGAATATCTGGATCAAAATTTAATTTTTTCTGAATCACGTCGTTTTATCTTTTCCAGATTGGGAGACGCTCCCGTAGATCCACGAACCATACAATATTTTTATAAACAAATATTGCAGGAAATACAGATTCCATATCTGAATTTTCACTGCCTGCGTCATACGTTTGCAACACGCTGCATAACCTTAGGATGGGACGTCAGAACGCTCAGTGAGATTCTGGGACATTCCGATATAAAAATTACGATGGAATATTATTTCCATTCATCCATGGAATATAAAAAAATGCAGATGCAAAAATTTGAACCGATGATCCAGTGCGTCGGATAGGAAAAAACAAGCAATTTCGAGCATCCCTCCAATTTCGTAGAATTACGTATTCTGCGAAAAAAGGAGGGATTTTTTATTTGGTACGTGGTGTATTGTCCACATCAGAACATGCAACATCTGATGGAGATTTGTAAGGCAACATTATCTGAGCAGGCAGCAACCTGCATCTTTACTTTTACATATGACCGCATGAAACGTTATCAGGGCCAATGGCATCTGGAGCGTTCTTATATCTTCCCGGATTATTTCTTTATAGAGAGCAGCAATGGTGAACAACTGGAGAAAGAAATGAATCGAAATGAGCTGGCATCCAAAATACTGGCCACCGGCGGTATTGTCACGCCTGTAGACAGCCAGGAAGAGGAAGTACTGCGTCATTTGTCAGATGAATCCCATCATATGGGAATGTCCACCGGCTATATCGCAGAAGGAAAAACGCATGTGACACAGGGACCGTTAGTTGGTTATGAGTCACGGATCAGAAAAATAGATCGACATAAACGGCTGGCGCGGATCAGTCTGCCTTATGCAAGGGGAGAGATGGAACTTTGCATGGGACTGGAGATCACGAGTAAGTCGTAAAAATAAATGGAATAAAAGGCATATATGAAAAGAAGTTTATTAATTATTGGAGCCGGAGGCCACGGAAAAGTAGTAGCTGAAGTGGCAAGAGATTGTGGATATGAAGAAATTGCCTTTCTGGATGATAACAGCGGGGAAGCAATCGGAAAAATCAGTGAAATGAAAAAGTTTTCTTCATTATATAAAGAAGCATTTGTAGCGATAGGAAATAATCAGGTGCGGGGAGAAATCCTTGCACAGTTAAAAACAGCTGGATATGAAATACCAATATTGATTCATCCATCTGCATACATCAGCAGAACAGCAAAAATTCAGAGCGGAACAGTTGTGGAACCAAAAGCAATTGTAAATACGAATGCAGAGATTAGTGAGGGTTGCATTATTTCTGTGGGTGCGATTGTGGATCACGACACGAAGTTGGAGACATGTGTACATGTAAATGCTGGAGCAATTGTGAAAGTGGGAGCAACAGTAGAAGCATATGTAAAACTTGAAGCTGGTGAAGTGGTTCTTGGATATTGGAGTTAAAAGGGGAGTAAATAGTACATGGCATTAGATAAGAAGAAAGTAAAAACTTTACTTGGTGTCACAGGTGCAGCAGTAGGCGCTGCTTTTGTGGGAATGGAAGTGTTAGCACATAAAAAGAAACGAAATTCTGTATATGACAATGAGCCGGAACAGAAGAATCCGTTAGAAGGGAAAAAAGTAGTTTTCGTGGAAGATGAAAATGATCCAGAAAATGCAGATGGTGTAAGAGGACATCTGGAAGCAGTTGGTGATTCTGATTACCATCCGGGATTTTATGACAAATACGGAAAAAGAGCAATGGATATCGTTTTGTCTTTCGGCGGATTAGTGCTGTTATCACCAATCTATGCGGGCATTGCACTGGCAATCAAGATTGACGATCCAGGCCCGGTACTCTTTACACAGAAACGTATGGGACAGAACAAACAGTATTTTAAATTACATAAGTTCAGAAGTATGAAGATGTCCACACCACATGACGTACCGACGCATATGCTGGACAATCCAGATCAGTACATTACGAAAGTTGGAAAATTCCTGCGTGCACATAGTCTGGATGAATTACCACAGATCTGGGACATTTTTATTGGAAATATGAGTGTCATCGGACCGAGACCAGGTCTCTGGAATCAGGATATTCTGACAGCAGAGCGTGATAAATATGGTGCAAATGATGTCAAACCGGGATTGACCGGCTGGGCGCAGATTAATGGCCGTGATGAACTGGAAATTCCGGATAAAGCAAAATTAGATGGTGATTATGTCCAGAATATGGGATTAAAGATGGATGCAAAATGTTTCCTTGGTTCCGTGCATGTGTTTGGAA
>CAVAFS010000105.1:0-4694 GCA_963587975.1 Bulleidia sp.
GCTGCCTGATCAGCCTCTTTAAATGTCTCTGATACTGTTACCTCAACTTTGTTTCCACTTGCATCTGTTGCAGCAGAAACAGTACCTGTCGTTGCAGCCGGACTTTTTGCAGCAAATGCAGTGGTAGCCATGCCAAGTGTCATAACTCCTGCCAGCAATAATGCGACAATTTTTTTCATGTTCTCTCTCCTTTCTCGTATATTTGTAATCTTCTTATCAAAAACAAGAAATTACAGACAAATTTATTATCTTCAGTAAATCCGGGAAGCACTTCTTCCCTTCTAACTTTCTGTTTAACGCACTTCCGTGTAGAAAGTGTCTATGATCATTTCCTGCAGTGCAGTTTCATTCGGATAAAATTCTTCAAATTCCTCTCCCATGGTCGTTTCACCGGGCAGGTACTCCACTTCATCCGTCAGATACGAATAACTGCTCAACGCATCTATCTGCTCTGCATCCAGATCTGTTTCTATATATTTATCAAAAAACGGGGCAATCAGTTCGTATAAGGCACTTCCACCGTGACTGCGCATCGTTGCAATCATCGCCGTCACGTAACTGACCTGTCTGCGCATACGATCTTCATTACTGTTAAACACATTGATATCACGGAATCGGACATATTTTTCTGCATAATCCCCCTTCAACAATACTGTCTTTCCAGCCTGAAAAGAAGGATCGATTTTTTCATCCCACTCTGTCATTGCAATATTTACTCCACCCAGTGCATCATTAATTTCACCGATTCCATTCACAGCCAGTGAAAAGTATCCATCAATCGGAAGATTATACAAAAGCTCTCCCACCGTCTTTTTCATGGCCCAGCAGCTTCTGCTGCCACCGGTGCAATATGCATACTGTGTTGCAAGCTGCGCCTGGATCGTGTTGTAAGCATCTCCCATCACATCATAAATATCCACCTGCGTCATGGTATTTCGGCTGATCTGAAGGATTCTGGCTTCCTTTGTCTCTTTATCCAGAGACAACAGCATGATACAGTCTGCCTGTCCGGCTTCTCCCGGCATATAGGTCGTATCAATCTCTTCTGCCTTATCGATTCCCATAAATAAAATGTTGGTCAGATTCGAATTGTATACATATTTCTTTCCCTTATATTCAATCTGATTCATATCTGCCTGAGAAGGCTCCTCTGCAACTGCAGAAATATCCGGCTCTGCTGCCTTTTTCTCTTTTTTTCCCGGCAATACGATCACGCAAACTGCTGCAGCCACAACAATAATGCATCCAAGTAGTAAAATCCCGGTTATCTTTTTTCCGGAACTGCGTCGTTTCTCTCTTTTACTGTTCATTCACTAATACTGCTCCTACTAAAAACCTTTGCTCTGCATTTCCATTACAGGTCGAAAGCACTATGATCCTGTCATCGGTTGTCACCGTCAATGGTTCTTCTATCCAGGTCGGCATATAGCGAAGTTCTGACAAGGAATTCAAAAATGCCTGATATCCTTCTTTTGTATCACAATCATAGGTATCCAGAATGTGCCTGTTATCATAGGTGACCGCTGCAAATACCTGATAGGTATAAATGTGATCTGATGTGTAAATCTCAATGGTTTTATGCGCCTCCCGGAAATCCGGATCCTGATAATCAACCAAATGGCTGAAAAAGGAATCATTCAGCATATTGTGACCATATACAACTGTCACCGGATCACGGAAAGCTGTGGGATTATAACTATACTCCGTCATAATGGATCCCGGAAGTCCTTCTTTTCCATCTACGGTTCGATTCAGATAATAATCATCCTCTTCGATCTTTTGCAGGATTGGATAATCAATTGGCGTATCCGGTATCCGGATCCAGGCATAAATATCCGCATTCTGCTTTTGCAATTCCTGAAAATCCACTGGAATCTGTACCACTGATTCCGGTTCCGCAGATAATGTGTCCTCTGTATCATCCACAGAAACTTCTGCCTGTTTTCTCAATGCCTCATCTTTTTTATTTTGTCTGTGATCACGCACCAGAAGACCAATTCCGGCTCCAACTGCCGTAAGCAGAACAACAAAACAAATCCAAAATACTATCTTTCTGCGCATTCAATTGCCTCTTTTCCTTAAACTGATCCGTGTTTTTATGATTTCACCTTTTTGTGTTTTTTCTTTTTCCGGTGTTTTTCATCCTTCTCTTCAGACTTTCCATACTGTTCCAGTGTTTTATCAATTGGAACCATACCTAATACGCTGAGTTCCAGATATGTCTCCACATCTTCTTCTGTCTGAATACGGTCGTTCAGCAGGAACGAAACGGTATAACATCCACCCACCAGTACAATTCCAAGCAAAATTCCTATTGCTATGTTTTTGGTCATACCATTGTCAATCGGCTCATCCGCAATTTCAGGGCGCTCTACGATAGTTGGCGGATCGGTCTGTGTGATGCTAGCCATCTGATCTACTGCCGCAGCCGTCAGTGCCTCTCCAAGCTCATAAGATAATTCTGCATCTTCACTTGTAACTGTAATTGTCAGCATACGGGTATCTGTCTTATTTGCGACAGACATCATGTTTTTGACATCCCCACGCGTAAGTGTGATTCCCTTTTCTTTCAACTGTTTGATCGCAGTATCGATTACCGGCTTGCTTGTGGCTATTTCTGTAAAATCTGAAGTCAGTTCTGATCCAAGCTGCAGATCTGCCACAGATGTAATGCTTGTCGTTTTTGACAGCACATATAATGTCGACGTTGATTCATATTTTGCAGGCTGTATATATGTAATTCCTCCTGCCAGAATTCCTCCTGCTATCGCAGCAAGCAAAAATACTTTCCACTTCTGCAACAAAAACAGAAACAGACTCAACAGGTCAATTTCCATTTCGGATTCTTCTTTTGCTACTTTTTGATTCATTTTTTCATTCCTCTACTGTTATTACTGCTATTCTTCTCTTCCGTAACCATAGCCATAGCCGTAACCATAACCATAGTGTCTCTTTTTACTGCTGATGTCCATTTTATTCATAATGGCACCAATCAGATTCGGATTTGCATTTTCCAGCTGTTCTTTTACAATCTGAGCAGATTTTCGGCTTACTACGTCCGGAGATATCACAAGCACCGATGCATCCGATGATTTTGCAATAACAGCAGCATCTACAACCATTCCCAATGGCGGTGTATCAATAATGACATAATCAAATGCCTGACGCATTCCTTTGATCAGCTGCGAAAACTGCTCTTTATTCAACAGTTCTGTTGGATTTTTCGGGAAACGCCCCGTTGGAATAAAATAAAAATTTTTGATATTTGTCGTGTAAATCACTTCTGATGCACTGTTTTTTCCTACCAGATAATGACTTAAGCCATGCAGATCCCGTGGCAGGCCAAAACGTTTCACAAACGTCGAATTTCGCATATCTGTGTCAATATATAATACACGACTGCCATTTTCGGCAAAACTCTTTGCCAGCTGAAACGACACACTGGATTTTCCGTCATTTGCCGCACAGCTTGTCAGGCAGATTACTTTATTTTCTATCCCTGTGAATTCAATGTTCGTTCGAATTCTTCGATATACATCTTTCATAACAGGCGTCAATGTGTTTTTTTCATGAATCATTACTTCCTGCATCTGTTATGGTCCTTTCTCTTCCTATTAATAAATACTCATAATTATATACAATAGTACCCCCCCGCATTACACTTGTCAACCTCTTTTCAGCCCATCTTCTTTTTTTGTAATATTTTGTATTGTTTACGGCAAAAAAAGATGTTCTGTTAGTCATCACTCACAAACAAAACATCTCTTTCTACTTTTTTAATTATCAAAAACCGCATTCCGTTTCACGAATTTTTTCAGATTAATCCAAATTGCTTCAGTGCATGATAAATGCCATCCTTATGCAGCCCCTTAGTCACATAGTCCGCATGCTCCTTGGCCACGTCTGTTCCGTCGCCCATAGCAACGCCCACACCAGCAAAATCCAGCATATCCACGTCATTGGCACTATCACCAAATGCATAAGTATCCTTTACATCAATACCTAATTTTTCACACACACAGGCAATACCACTGGCCTTATTGTATCCCTTTGGAACCACTTCCATGACCACATCCCCATGCACCAGGAAATCATAATCTTCCTTCAAAGCCTCCATCACCGCCGGATAATCCGTTCCATGGATCAGAACCGTAAATTTACTTGCTTCCCACCGTTCATCATTTCCACGAATCGGTTCAATATAATCCTTCATCGCTTCCAGCAAATATCGGCCATACGCATCACGGCTGATCACGTCCGCATCCATATACAATTTATGTCTGCCCTCAATTACCATCGGCATATTATGCTCATAAAAAAGCTGCACTGATTTTTTCAGGGTCTCTCTGGCCACCTGCTTGTACAGCATTTCTTTTCCTTCATATTCTATGTAAGTACCGCAGCCGCTGACAATACCGTCAAATCCCATACCAAGCAGCTCTTCGCTGTTGATAAATACTCTAGTCCTGCCGCTGCAGAGAAATGTCAGGTGTCCGTTCTCCCGAAGCTGACGAACCGCATCTTTTGTGCTCTGTGGAATGTTATTATCTCTGTCCCATAAAGTTCCGTCAATATCAAAAAAAATCGCTGCCATATATGTATTTGTTTCCTTTCTTCGCTTCCAACCGTTCTGGTTTATCCAAAATTATTTTTTACAAAATGAATTTGTTTTTCCTGTTTTCTGATTATAATGG
>CAVAFS010000106.1:0-2037 GCA_963587975.1 Bulleidia sp.
TCAAGAAAAATAAAGGAAAAGGTGGAATCGACGGTATGCAGGTGGATGAACTTCTACCCTTCCTCAGAGAAAACCGGGAATCCTTAATCCAAGAGATAAGGGAAGGCTAAAGAACCGCCTTGGTACGGAACCGTATGCCAGGTGGTGTGAGAGGTCGGCTAATCAACCAATGGTTAGCCTCCTACTCGATTTCCAGCAAAAGCTCTGTCCGGATATTTACCGCCGTGTACACGCAGTGGATTTCCGGTGATTTTCTTCTTTTTCTACATACATCCGCTGATCAGCAAGAATACGTATCTGCCGGGTATCATCTGTTTCTTTTGGATATACGGCATAGCCGCAGCTTGCTCCGACATGCAGTTTTCTGCCATCAATTTCATATGGCGCGAGTAGAGACTGAACAATGCGTGTTTTTGTCTGTTCACACAGAGAAGCTTCCATATCGGCACTTATGATGAGAGCAAATTCATCTCCGCCAATTCGGAAGACGTAATCATTGTTACGAATACATTCGAGCAGACGTTTTGCAACTTCTTTCAGAAGTTTGTCCCCCATATCATGTCCGTAAGTGTCATTTACCGGTTTGAAATGATCCAGATCCAGATAATATAATACAAATGGTAACTTTTTAATTTCTTTTTTATGTAAAATAGAACTGAAATACCGTTCATTGAACAGACCGGTCAGACCGTCTGTATTTGCGAGATTTTCCAGTTCATGCTGCTCCCCCAGATCCTGAGAGATCATGATGATCTTTTCAGGAATACCCTCCTTATTCCATTCCAGCGCGATCACATTCAGAATTTTGAAAACATTTTCTGTCCGGCCGCCGTATTCTACTTTGAGAATGCCGCTGCCTTTTCGAAGTGTTTTCTGCAGGTATTCTTTACTTAACAGGTGACTCATCTTTATATTATCTGTATCTGACAGGACGACATATTTTTTTGTCACGGCATCAATGAGATCTTGATAAGAGCCGGTTTCAGGATATAAAGCGTCTCCGTTAAGTGCTCCATGGTATTCATATCGGTTGTTTTTTAAATCTCCCACGGCATAATGATCTACAATCTGGGTCATTCCCCAAAACAACTGGTCAGTCTGCTCTTTCTGGGCTGTCAGTACCTGATGCAATGTTTCTTGCTTCTTTAGGCGGAATCTTGCATTTGCAGTAGCCAGTCTGGTGCTGACGATAAGCAGACAGACTGCCATTGCGGAAATCATGGTTATCGTGACAAACATTATTTTTTCATCACTATAATTCACAACGTCAGCCTGTACTATGCCGATGATGCTCCAGTCATTGAAACCGACAGGATGACAGACCAGATAATAGGAAGAATCCTGTATGCAAAATTCGGCACTTCCGGTGGAGATATCCTGTATATGTTCCAGTACTTCGCTGAAAGAACTTTGTATAAAATCTGCATTACCTTTTAAATAGGTTAATAGATTATCCTGATCGTTAAGAAATTCTGACTGTGTTTCCAGAGACAGGATGATATTTCCATTTGCGTTGACCAGGTAACAGCTGCTTTTATCACCGTACACGTTTTTTGCGATCATGTCTTCAATCGTGCCGATATCATAACTTACAGCAACACCGGTATATGTTGTATTGTCCAGAACGAAAGGCACACTCAGCGGAACAGCGAATACAACTTTTTGCAGTCCACTGCTGGCAGTATAATCAGATATTACCGGCTGGTTTAGTTCGTACATTTGCTGGAAAACATTTTGGATGTTGTCAGCAGTTCCTTTCTGGCCGGCTGCTGTAAGAAAATCACATTCTTCATTAAACATGTAAAAATCACTGTAGTTCCAGTTGCTCTTCCGTTCTGCAAATTCTGACCAGACAGTTTCGACATCATCGGCATTAGAAATATATTGTAAATTTCCATCCCAGTCGGACAGAACGTTCCAGTTTCGTTGGGAAAATAGTTTAAAATTGCGGTTTATCTGCTCATAAGTTGCGAGTAACTTACTTGAATTTTCTTTATAAATTTCCAACCAGATATAATGATGGTACAAGGCAATACC
>CAVAFS010000107.1:0-420 GCA_963587975.1 Bulleidia sp.
TAAAATATACACGAATAATACTGATTTTTATAAGATTGCCAGGTGAAAAAAATGGATTTAAAACAACTTCGTTATTTTAAAACTGCCGCAGAATTTCAACATATTACAAAAGCAGCAAATGCTCTTGATATCAACCAGCCGGTTCTGAGCCGGTCATTATCTATGCTTGAACAGGAACTTGGAGTAGAATTATTTGAACATGTAGGACGCGGAATTCGTCTGAATCAAAACGGAGCATATTTTTATAAACGCGTCTGTGAAATTTTTACTACGCTACATGATGCATGCGAGGATTTAAAGACACAAAACTTTGAAATAAAAGATACACCTATACGACTCGCCTCCAACACTGGTTTGTATATTCCCGGACTGCTTGGATATTTGCGAAAGAAAATGCCATCTGCAAAAATCACCTATATT
>CAVAFS010000107.1:430-4774 GCA_963587975.1 Bulleidia sp.
ATATTACCGCTAATCGCACAAAACTTCTGCAACTGCTGCGTGATAAAGAAGTGGATTTTATTATCTGCTCTCCATTAATGGAACCAAAATATCAGATTCAGACAAACCTTTTATTAAACGAACATTGTCCTATTATCTTTCCAGAAGGCCACTGGCTTTCCAAAGCTTCTAATGTTGCTCTACGTGATCTCGCCATGGAGCCATTTATTGCTGTCGCTTCTGGATTTGGAATTCGTGATACTTCTGACCGCTTTTTTGAACTTGCCGGAATCACTCCAAATTACAGCATTGTGACTACAGACACACGAGGAGTCCGTGAATTAGTGAAAACCGGATGTGGAATTGCGTTTACCAGTTCAACAACCATCCAAATGGATCCTTACTTTACCAATAATCACATTTTTATAAAAGATCCCCCCTGTATCGGAACCGTAAGCTTAAGCTTCTTAACAACAACATCACATTCCATACATAATACAGAATTTATCACACACACTATGGATTACTTTAAAACTTTGGATTTTTTACAATCATCTCAAAGCCTGATTACAGATGTGATTGAGTAATTTTACCTGCATTTCTACACAAAAGCGCCGTATACCGAGATATACGACGCTTCTGATTTTAGGTTTTATTTTTAGGATAGAATATTAAACGTTTTATTTTTATGATTTTTACATTCCCGGCTTGCACAAAATCTTCAGCATACCGGTGCGGTCCTTGCGATCCAGACCTTTTTCTACCAGTTCATCCAGACTGATAATATCTGTCACCATGTCCGGAAAAGAAATTTTCTTCTCATTCAACAGTTCCAGATACATTTTAATTTCTTCTTCTGTATATACAAAGGAGGAAATAATGTCAATCTCACGTGGGAGCATGGACATGAAGTTCAGCTCTGGGATCGGCTCTGCCACACAGCCAAGCAGAACAACCTGGCTGCCCGGTTTTGCGATGGTATTGATGCAGTTTAACAGACTTTCTTTTGCCCCTGCACACTCTAATGTCACATCTGCTCCTGCTTCATTTCCCAGTGCTTTTCTGACATCGCCATACAGATCATCTGTCTCCTGTGTAAATACACATTCGTCTGCACCATATTTCATCAGAATATCACGTTTGTTGGATCTTCTTCCAATTGCAACTACTTTGCTGGCACCACCTGCTTTTGCAAGCTGTATCGCTGCCAGACCGATTGGTCCTGTTCCTGATACGGCAACGGTATCACCCATTTTAAAATTGGATCTTCTGAGGCCATGATATGCCACACATACAATGTCAAATAATACGGCATCTTTGCTGTCTACACTGTCTGGAATCGGGATCAGGATCTTGTGTTTTGGATCCAGGACACGCATATATTCCTCATAACCGCCATCCGGTCCACCGATTCCTGCAGTCTTTGGCAGACCATGTTCACAGATATTCGGTCTTCCGCTTCTGCAGGCCGGGCATCCGTCTTCACAATAGGATGGCGGTCCGCACAGCAGACGCTGTCCAACGCTAAATCCAGTCACATTCTCTCCAACTTCATAAACAGTTCCTACATTTTCATGCCCCATAACCATCACAGGCCGCTCAGATGCACCGTGATATACTTCCACATCAGAACCACATACACCACAATAATCTATTTTTACAACGATCTCGTCCGGACCTGCTTTCGGAATCTCACGCTCTTCTACCCGTACATCATGTGGTCCGTAATATACTGCTGCTTTCATCTTATCTCCTCCTGTCAGTAAGACTTTTTGCCTCTGTTTTTTCATAAATCATCAGGCATTATCCATTAAGCTGCTTTTCTTTTTTTGTAAATAATATTTACGATACAGATCAGGATTCCCGCAAATACGATCATACCGATCAGTCCAAAATATCCAAGTTTTAATTTTCCATTTGCAAGGAAAACTGCCATATACTGACTTGCAAAAGATCCAATAATTGTCTCAAGCGATACGATCACTCGGCTAGCTCCAAGATAATTCTGTCTGCCGAATACATATGCGATGATGGACGGTAACAGGTTCGGGAATGCACCGGTAATGGATGCGTATCCGAAACATGCACATACCAGTGGGAAGATTGTTCCCGGTCCGGCAAATGCCATTCCGATGAATCCGATAATTGATAATCCGCACAGACAGATGGAAGCCTTGATCGTACCAAATTTATCATCAACTGCTCCGAGCAGATAACTGATCGGGATACCTGCAATTGCTCCAATGGACAATACCGGCAGATACATGCTGGCCGGAATCTCTTTTGCAACCATGGATGTTACGAAAAACGCAGTCAGACTGTTGTTTGCAAAATGGATAATTCCAAATGCGATGACAATCAGCCATGTATATGGGCTTTTTAAAATATCAACCAGTGTCATGGTTGCTTCCTGCACAACCTCATTGGCTGGTGCATGATCTTCCCCATCCGGATATAACCCCACATCTGATGGTTTGTCTACATAAAATACTGCTACTAAAATTGCAAGTACTACAAGGAAACCTGCGTAAATAAAATAACTTCCTGTAAATTTCAGTTGAGATGCTGTTAAAAATGTAAAAATTGCCACAAAGCTTGCAGATGCGATCGGAGCACCCATTGTGATAAATCCAAGAGATTTTCCTCTTCCCTCTACAAACCATTCTGTACACATGTAGTTCGCACTCTGCTGTAAACATACTGCCAGTACACGGATCAGAAGAAATGCCACAATAAAAATTGTCATGCTCATCATTTTTACAGAAACACCCATAAGAGCAACACAGACTGCAATGATCAGTGAGTTGATGATCAGGAAGCGTTTTGTGCTTACTTTCATCAGCACCGTATTAATTACAAATGTCGCCGGAACCGCGATTAGTCCGCCGATGGTATATCCGTTCATGATCAGTCCGATGTTCCATCCTGTTTCCTGCGGCAATACCGTTGTCAAAATGTTGATCTGCTCACCGATCAGGGAAACAAATAAATAATAGATAAATGTACCAATGATGATCATTGGTAATGCTTTACTGACAAATCGTTTGTCCTTTACATTGCCAAAAATGTTAAATACCGACATGTTTCATCCTCCAATTTTCCTACCTTTTGTCCTTCGTAATTTACGTTTACCTGTAACACATTTTCATAACAGCTGTTCTGTAAGTGTATTATTGCAGATAATCCATTTCCTGAGAATAAGCATTCCTGATGTATGTTTACAATCCAATTTTTGCATAGACTTACCGTCGAAAAAACTGCTATAATATGCCCAGAACATTACAACAGGGAGGATATGAAATAGATGAACGAACTTAGTGTTTTATGCTTCTTATCCGTGACAGATACACACAGTTTTTCCAATACAGCCCGGGAACTGAAAATCACACAGCAGGCCGTCAGCCGTCATATTCAGACACTCGAAGAAGAACTCGGTTTTCCGCTTCTGATCCGGGATCAGAATTTCGTGACTCCGACAGCCGCCGGCACCTATCTGCTCAAGTTTTTCCAGGATTCCAACATGCGCCTGCAGGAAATTGCAGATAAAACCGCACCTGCTCTGAATACGATTATTCGGATCGGTATCTCTGACTGGATTGGAAATGCGTTCTGGATCCGTCAGGCAGCGCTGGATTTTCGCAAAACATATCCGGAGCAGAGCCTGTTTTTCTATGAATTAAATGCAAAGGAAGCTCAGGAACTGATCAATCATCAACTTCTTGATTGTTACCTTACAACAAATTATGAACTGGAACATATTCTGGTTCCATATACGAAAATTGCAGTTGCGCAGGCAGACCTCTGTCTCGGTGTAAGTTCTGAACGGGGGACTAAAAATTACCATCTCTGTACAACGGCAGGTGAAACAGAAGAACTATCGATCCAGGCCCGGGATTTGAAGCTCTATACAGAACTTGGTCTGTCGCCAAAACCGCTGAAACTTTATCCGAACAATGCATCTGTACATCTCAATGCAAGTATCGGAAACGGAAGCTGCTTTGCACCGGCCTGCGGTCAGATTGTTAAAAATCCACATCTGACGTTTCAGCCACTGGCCCGCAAGGTAGATCTTGTACTTGGAGTTTTTCAAAAAAGTACGCCGGAACTATTTTCTATTCTGGCTGAAATGATGGGAGGTAACTTATGACAGAGACACAGGTTTCCTGCTTTATGGCAACCGCTGAATCAAAAAGCGTCACAAAAGCTTCTGAAAAGATTTTCCGTTCTCCGCAGGCCATCAGCAAACATATCGCTCATCTGGAAGAAGAACTGGGATGTGAATTATTTGAACGAAGTTCAAAAGGTGTTGTGCTGACACCGATCGGCGAAGAGTATTATACTTATTTCCGCACGAATCATAATCAG
>CAVAFS010000108.1:0-2893 GCA_963587975.1 Bulleidia sp.
TATCAGACGTTGACAAATTGTAGAAACGATATTTCATCGGAAGAAAGCGAGATGGAGAGTATTTCAGAGAAACGTTTTTATTATCTGTCCTGTCATCGGATTGGGGCTATGGATATTTACCAGAAAAATCTGGAGCACCACAGTATGTTTGGAAATGACGGAGAGTATGCATTGGCGTACTTGTTGGAACATGGCGGAGACAGCCTTGATGAGGACATGGTGGTAAATGAAGGAAGCGTTCCGAATACGTTACTGGAACAGGTAAATTACTGGTTGAAGTATATCATAGGAACGGAATTATCATTAAAGGAAATACAGAAGACGAATTACGTTCAGCTAACATATAATAATAATCCGGCGAACAGTGCGATGGATGTAATGTATCGCCGTCCGGTGAATATCGGGTCGGGGGTCAGTTATCTTATCAGTATCATTATTACCTGTCTGGCCAGCAGAAAGCAATCGGTGATATTACTGGAAAATCCTGAAATTCATCTGCATCCGAAAGCACAGTCCAGACTGTGTGAATTATTGTATTTTGTTGCAAAAACTGGACGACAGCTGTTTGTAGAAACACACAGTGATCATATTTTCAATGGTGTGCGGGTTGGGCTTAGCTGTAATGGATGGGAGAATGAAAAGATAAAAGTAAATTTCCTTGCAATGAATGAGCAGTTTGAAACTGTCTGCAATCCCATAGAATTTGGAAAATTTGGGAAAATATACGGCAAAAATCCTGACATGGATTTAAACGATCTGTTTGATCAGTTTGAGATTGATCTGGATAAAATGCTTGGATTTGAATAACAGGGTGAAGGATACGTTAAGAGGAAACTAAATGAACTATGTGATGAATGAATATTCTCTGAGGGGGCAATTCCCGGATGTAGAAACGTTTTATGATTCAGTTCGAAACTATACGGGGCCGGTATTGAGAAAGATACAGAAAGAAAAAGGTTCTGTTATTTGGAAACATGAAGCCTTCTGGCAGCAGGAGGTTTGCCCGGGAATTAGATTACAGGATATACGACCGAATAAAAATGAGAGAAATACAGAGCTTACACGGTTGAAAACACTGCTACAGAGGCTATACGTGGAGAAAGAATTCTGGAGCGAACGAGATGATATCGAAGTACTGGCCATTCGTTACTGCTTTGACGAAGAACTTTCAAATGAGTTTCCGGTTTTAAATTGTTTTACAAAAGCATTTATGTTGGATGGGAAAATGATCTCATTTGAGCATGAGGAATATTTTGAGCCGAAACTTGTGTTTTACATTGAAGCAGAAGATGGGGAACAGCAATGTACGCTTGATAATATTTATGATATTAATTGGTGGAAAGAGGAACCTGAAATTATCACCTGGCCCCGGATAAAGAATTTGTATCGTGTACAGGTTCGGGCGCGGGAAATAGACAGGCATGAACCGCATTTCCATGTGGAGTATAATGAATATGCTGCGGTGTTCGCAATTTCAGATGGACATATGATAGAGCAGGGAAAACCTGAGATGCCGGGGAATATGATAAAAACGATACAATCCTGGTATAAACAGAATGCAGAGGCGCTGACAAGTGCCTGGAACAGACTACATAAACCCAAATCTTAAAATGTATATGTGTTTTGTTTTGTAATTCTGAAAAAAAATATTGTGCAAGATATATAATATATGGTAATATAAAGCATATAAGAGTGCAAAATAAAAAACGCAGGAGGATTACGATAATGGAAAAATTATTAATTTTAAATCCGGGTTCTACTTCCACAAAAATCGCATATTACGAAGATGAGCAGCAGATTTTTGTAGAGAGCATTTCCCATTCCGCAGATGAGATCGCAAAATACGATCTGATCGTAGACCAGTATGAGTTCCGTAAAGATATGATCATGGAAGTTCTGAAAGAGAAAAACGTAAAACTGGAGGATCTGACAGGTATCGTTGCCCGTGGTGGATTACTTCCGCCTCTGAAAGCAGGCGCTTACCGTGTAAATGATGACATGGTATGGCAGCTGAAAAACAAACCGGCCATGGAGCATGCTTCCAACCTTGGCGCTGTTATTGCAGATGCAATCGCAAAACCACTTGGAATTCCGGCTTTCATTTATGATGGTGTAACAGTTGACGAGATGATGCCGATCCTGAAAATCACAGGTCTGAAAGAAATCAGCAGAAAAGGTATCGGTCACAACCTGAATACAAGAGCAGCTGCAATGAAATATGCTCGTGAGAACGGAAAAGAGTATAAAGACTGCAAGCTGATCGTAGTACATCTTGGTGGCGGTATTTCTGTAACATTACAGTATGGCGGAAAAGTCGCAGATATCATCAATGATGAGGATGGCCCGTTTGCTCCAGAGCGTGCAGGTGGTCTTCCGGTTCAGTCTCTGATCAAATACTTTGGTGAGAGCGGCATGACTGCAAAAGAAATGCTGAAGAAAATGAAGAGCCGTGGTGGTCTCGTTGCACATCTTGGTGTAAACGACAGCCGCGAGGTTGAGAAAATGATCGAGAATGGCGATGAGCACGCAAAACTGATCTATGATGCAATGGCTTTAAATGTAGCTCGTAAGATTGGTGAGGAAGCTGCAACGGTTGCAGGTGATATCGAAGCAATCATTCTGACAGGTGGAATCGCATATTCTGAGTACTTTACAAATGAAGTAAAGAAAAATGCTGAGTGGATCGCACCGGTTATCGTATACCCGGGTGAGAACGAGATGGAATCTCTGGCATTTGGCGGACTTCGTGTATTGCGTGGACAGGAAGAAGCACACGAGTTTGTAAGAACTGAGTAATCATTTGTAAAAGTTGGCATACATAATTTGATTACACGATATAGCCTCCGGCAGGATTGCAGAGATGCACAGAAGAATATGTCATGCGATGCATGAC
>CAVAFS010000109.1:0-2091 GCA_963587975.1 Bulleidia sp.
AACTTTTTTGCCTGTGGACTCTGCACATGCCGGAACCGGTACTTTATCAGACGGTGCGTTGTCTACGATATAACGTTTCATACCACGGATATTGATAGAATCATCAATAATATTTCTGCGGCATCTCGCCTCACACGGATGTTCACAGATCAGCGCGCAGGCAGTCGGGAACGGGTTGTCCTTACGGATCAGACGTACGGCGTCTTCGCAGCGTCCTTCTCCTGCCAGTGCGATATATCCCGGAATATCCACATGCGCCGGACAAAGTGTCACGCACGGAATCGGCTGTTCGAATGAACCAAGGCATCTGTGCTCTGTAATATGGGAAATATAATCTTCTTTAAAACCTTCCAGACCGGCCAGCACCATACGGGCGGATTCAAAACCGATGGCGCAGTCAGCAGAGTTTTTGATATTCTCTGCGGTCTCTTCGATCAGTTCCAGAGTTTCCATGGTTGCTTCATTGTCCAGAACTTTCTCAAGAAGTCCTTCTAACTGTCCCAGACCAATTCGGCATGGAACACATTTTCCACATGTCTGTGCATGGCATACTTTTAAGAATGCCAGCTGCATATCTACCGGACAGACTCCCGGCGGATTTGCCACAATTCGCTGTGTAAATTCTTTCATAAGCTGTTCTGTCGTAGAATTTACTTTGTCAGCTGATACTACTGATAATCTGCTCATATCCTATCCTCCTAAACCTTTACCACTGTAAAGTCCGCTGCAAGCCACCGATACCGACCCGGTTGCTCCAAAATATGATCCTACACATATTTTGTACATTTTTCACATATTCGTATGCATTTTTGCAGCACTCATGTGTCATAGTTTAATATGACATTGTATTTTTTTCAATACTGAGAAAAGAGTGACCGGGTTTCCTGTTAGTCAGTTCAACCTGGTCACTCTTCTTTCTTTTTTGTGTAATATGTACTATTATTTTCTGTTTTGTTTGGCTATTCTTTACAATAGTTAATTCATTAACAAGGTTTTTACACGAATTAGTGCAAAATCATAGTTTATCTTTGTTTACTTTTTTCTTGTTTTATTTAGTTATAGTTTCAGCTGCAGCTGCACTTCTTCTTCCGCTTCCTGTTTCAGTTCCTCCACTTTGTCCGGATTCATGTCCGGAAGTTCCTCCACAGACTGCACGTCAAAGCAGCGCAGGAATTCCTCTGTGGTTCCAAAAAGGATTGGTCTGCCCGGTGCGTCCAGACGTCCTGCCTCCTGGATCAGGCCATAATCCAGCAGTTTGTTAATGGCATGTTCACAGGATACCCCACGGATCTTTTCAATTTCTACTTTTGTTACCGGCTGCTTGTACGCAACAATAGACAATGTCTCCAACAAAACATCCGTCAACACCTGCTTGCGAGGCTGCTTCGCGATCCGGATCAGATATTCATACTGGGACGGTTTTGTACAGATCTGGTACGCACCATCCAGTTCCAGAATCTGCAGCCCACAATTCTGATTTTTATAACGGTCCGACAGATTCTGCACGATCAGTTCTGCCTCCCGCTCACTCACCTGCAGGGCAAATGCAAGTTTTTTTAATTCTACGGAGTCACCCATTGCAAACAGAATGGCCTCCGCAGCTGCTTCATATTCTTCTATCTTCATTTTCAATTACTCCTGTACCTCCATCTTACACCTTACACGAAAATGCTCTTCACACTTCTTCTGCAGGCAATATCAAAGGAAACATCATCCTGCATCTGATACTGACTGTGGGCAGACGGTAATATAAATCTCATCAAACAAATGCTCCTGCGCTATTCGGATTCTTCCGGTTTTCATAAATTCCAGCACCGCAAGAAAGGTAACAATGATCTCAACCTTACTGCCCTGACGTTCCAGCAGATTCCGAAAGGAAAATTTGGGATGTTCCTGACAATAAGTCTCCAGATAGATCATTTTTTCATCCAGAGATACCTCCTCACGCTCGATTTTTCCAAAACGGGAACGGATAGGATCCAGCTTATCCACCTGTTTTTTCATCACAGACTCAAAAATCGCATGGAGTTTTGTCAAGTCATATCCTTTCGTCAGTTCATCCAGATCCAACGGTGCTTCGTAAGTACGCAC
>CAVAFS010000110.1:0-7540 GCA_963587975.1 Bulleidia sp.
GAGAATTGCAATATATTTTTGTAAAAAGAATCGAACCGTCTGGGATTCTGTTTTATAGAGAAAAGGCATAGATGTGGAGGTTAAACAATGGACGTAACATATTTATCAGATATATTAAAAAAGGTTTCGGACAACAGCATGGATGTGGATGCTGCATTAGAATCTTTGAAGCATTTGCCGTATGAGGATATTGGATATGCCAACATTGATCAGCACAGAAATCTGCGCACCGGTGAAGCGGAAGTGATCTTTGGACAGGGAAAGACACCGGAGCAGATTGCAGGTATCGTTACTCATATGATGCATGATAATGCACGGATTCTTGTGACACGGGCATCGGAGGCAGCTTATGAAGCGGTAAAAGAAGTCGCGCCGGAAGCAGTATACGAGAAACTTTCCAAAATTATCATGGTAGGAAAGATGCCGGTGCCAAAGGAAGAAAAAGGAACAATTGCAGTTGTGACAGCAGGAACTTCTGATATTCCGGTGGCGGAGGAAGCTGCATTAACAGCCGAATTTTTCGGGGATAAGGTAGACAGAGTATATGATGTCGGTGTGGCAGGCATCCATCGATTGTTTGGCAAAATTGACCGGATCCAGAGCGCGGATGTGATTATTGTAATTGCAGGTATGGAAGGTGCACTGGCCAGCGTGGTCGGTGGTCTGGTGGAAGTGCCGGTGATCGCAGTACCGACCAGCGTGGGCTACGGTGCAAGTTTTGGTGGCCTTGCGGCATTATTGTCCATGCTGAACAGCTGTGCAAATGGTATTGGTGTGGTAAATATTGACAATGGATATGGCGCAGCCTGTCTGGCAAATAAGATTATGAAGAGGTGAGAAGATGGGACAGGAGAAAGAAATTTGTCTGGAAGAAAAACAGAATACAGAAACATCAGCGGATAAGGCGCACAAACTGGCCCATGAACTTGGGATTGCACATGATCACTCTCATGATGGAAAGGAAGGACATGGACATCATCATCCTAATTCCAAAGCAGTGTCAAACCGCCTGGCAAAGGCCATCGGTCATCTGGAAGCAGTGAAACGGATGGTGGACAGGGAAGAGGACTGTTCCGAAATCCTGACACAGCTTGCGGCAGTGCGTTCGGCAATCAATAATGCGGGCAAGGTGATACTGATGGATCATTTGAACCATTGTATTGTGGATGCGGTGGAAGAGAATGATATGGAAAAAATCAAAGAGTTTGGAGATGCCATACAGAAATTTGTAAAATAAACAGATTTAGATTTGCAGAGATGCGCAGAAGAAGTTTGAAATTGATATAAAAGGAGCTCATTATGAAAAAAATATTATATCTGGAATGTAAAACCGGCGCAGCCGGCGATATGCTGATGGGGGCATTATACAGTCTGCTGACAGAAGAGCAGAAAGCAGAATTTTTGGAAAAAATGAATCAGATCCGTGAGGAGGTTCATGTGATTCCACAGGAGGAATGCAAGCAGGGAATTGGCGGCATTCATATGAAGGTAGAAATCAATGGTGAGGAGGAAGGTGCACAGGAACATCACCATGATCACGAACACGAGCATCATGACCACGAACATACCCATGAACATCATCACGACCATGAACATGAGCATCACGATCATGCCGAAGAAGAACATAGTCATTCCCATGAGCACACGCATGGAGAACATACACATACGCATGAGCATACCCATGCGCATGGACATCATTCCCACACAAGTGTTGCTGCTATTCTGGAGCAGATTTCAAATCTGGATTTCAGTGATCAGGTGAAAAAACAGGCAGAGGGAATTTACCGTGAAATTGCAGCCGCTGAGAGTAAAGTTCATCGAACCGATATGGATCAGATTCATTTCCATGAAGTTGGCTCTGTGGATGCTCTGATTGATGTTGTTGGAAGCAGCCTTGCCATGGAAATGCTTGGTGTAGAGGAAGTGCAGGCATCCCCGATCTGTGTCGGAAACGGTACGGTCCATTGTGCACACGGTGTTCTTCCGGTTCCGGCTCCGGCCACGGCAGAGATCATCAAAGGAATGCCGGTATACTGCAGCAGTTTTGACGGAGAATTACTGACACCGACAGGCGCAGCCATCCTGAAATATTTTGTAGAGACTTATACAAAAGAGATGCATATGGAAATCGAAGAGATCGGTTACGGTTTCGGAACCAAAGATTTTGCACAGTTAAGCTGCGTGAGAGCATTCCTTGGCTATCAGAAATAATCATCTCAGTTTGATGTGGGACTCCGACTTGAATTTCAGCCGTTTTGTGAATGATCAGGAATGCATATTTTTAAAAGCAGTAACATTGCGGTTACTCATAAAATGTTGTAAAATAATGTCATTCGGAATCATGTATATGATTAAAAAATACCCTGAGGGGAAGGGCTACAAATATTATTACGACATAAGAGAAAAGAGGATTTGCGATGGAACTTAAGATGGAGCTTAGTCAGAAACAGGTTTTATCACAGCACATGGTTCAGTCCATGGAGATTCTTCAGATGAGTGCACAGGAGCTGGAAGGCTATATTGAGAAGCTGGCACTGGAAAATCCGGTGATCGAATTGGCGGATTCCAGTCAGTCAAAAGCAGATACACAGCAGGAAGATCTTCAGCGGAAGCTGGATTGGCTGGAGTCTACAGACCTGCAGAATCGAGTGTATTATCAGCAGGAGCGTAATGCGGAAAATATGGAAGCAAACTGGCATGATAGCAGACAGTCTGAGGAAAATTTGGAGGAATATCTGCATGCACAGATTTTGCTGGCAGATTATACTGATCTGGAGCGCGCGATCGTGGAATATCTGATCTGTTCGCTGGATTCCAGAGGCTATTTCGCAGGAGAACTGGCACAGGTGGCAGAGCATTTTCAGGTGTCGGAAGAAGTTGTGGAAGAATTATTAAAGGATATTCAGGAACTGGATCCGGCGGGCGTAGGCGCCAGAAATCTGCAGGAGTGTCTGTTATTACAGGTTCAGCGGAAAAAAGATTATTCCGATGTGACGGTAGCGGTCATTGAACATTATATGGAAGAAGTTGCAAAAAATCATTTGCCGAATATTGCAAAGAAACTGCAGGTTTCCCTGGAAGAAGTGCAGCAGGCCTGTGAAGAAATCCGCAGCCTGAATCCGAAGCCGGGAAGTTCTTTCAGTGACAGAGAGCAGCTTCGTTATATAAGCCCGGATGCGGTAGTGGTAAAACTGGAAGACAATTTTGAAATTCTGATCAACGAGTATCAGTATCCGGGATTTTCTATCAGCACTTATTATCAGGAAATGATGCAGAGTACCACGGATGCAGAGGCGAAAAAATATCTGCAGGAAAAAGTGCAGCAGGCGCAGTGGGTGTCCAACTGCATTTCGCAGCGTTCGTCTACGCTGTCCAGAGTTATGCACCTGCTGGTAGAAAAACAGCATGCATTTTTTATGGATGGACCAGGGCATAAGCGTCCGATGCGTCTGGCGGATCTGGCAGAAGAACTGTATCTTCATGAATCCACCATCAGCCGTGCCATGCGCGGAAAATACCTGCAATGTTCCTGGGGCATTTTCCCGCTGAACTATTTCCTGACTTCCGTGGCTGTAAAAAGCAGTAATACGGATGGCGCGGAGGACAAGACCCCGGAGCAGATGAAAGCGCTGATCCAGGAAATCGTGGATAGTGAAAATAAGAAAAAACCGTACAGTGATCAGGCCATCAGTGATCAGCTGGCTGCGAAAGGAATCAAACTTTCACGCCGTACCGTAAACAAATACCGCACCGAGATGGGAATCCCGGACAAGAGCGGACGAAAAGAGTTTTAAAGAGTTTTTATTGTTTGTGAAAGAGAGTATACTATGACTTTAAAAGAATTTTTTACCGAATACCCAAAGATTGCCATTGCATTTTCCGGAGGAACGGATTCTTCCTATTTATGCTATATGGCGAAAAAATATGCGAAAGAAATGACGGCGATTTATGTGTCTACCGCATTTCAGCCGGCCTTTGAAAAGGAAGATGCGATTCGTTTCTGCAAGGAATATGATATTCCGCTGACGATTCTGGAGCGGGATGTGCTGAGCCAGGAAGCCGTTGTGCAGAATCCGGCAAATCGCTGCTATTATTGCAAAAAAGTGATTTTCTCGGAGATTCAGAAAAAAGCACTGGAACTTGGATTTACCTGTCTGGCAGACGGAACAAATGCATCGGATGATGCAGATGACAGACCAGGTATGAAAGCATTGCAGGAGATGAAAGTATTATCGCCGCTTCGCATTTGCGGAATCACAAAACCGGCACTGCGGGATGTATCAGAACAGCTGGGATTATTTACTGCACGGAAACCGGCCTATGCCTGTCTGGCCACCCGAATTCCAACGGGAACACGGATTACTGCAGAGCAGTTGCAGAAAGTGGAACAGGCAGAAAGCGCGCTGATGGATATGGGATTTTCTGATTTCAGAGTCCGTCATCCGGAAGGCTATGCAAAGCTTCAGGTAAAACCGGAGCAGCTTTCCCTTGTGATGGAAAAAAGAGAAGAGATTCTGGCAGTTTTAGAACCGCTTTTCGGAACGGTTTGTCTGGATCTGAAAACGAGATAGATACAACGCAAACCCGCATAAACACTGGACTTGACCAATGGTCGAGTCCTTTTTTTGCCCGAAATGATTGACGGAGGTTTGGATTGCTGTTATAACTTGGAGCACAGACAGCGCTGTAGAAATCGAAAGGAGCAAAATCTGAAATGGAAAAAAGAGAAAATTTCGGAAGATATATAAAAGAAAAACGAAAAGCAGCCGGACTCTCTCAAAAAGAACTGGCTCAGCAGTTATTTGTATCAGAATCAGCCGTCAGCAAGTGGGAAAGAGGATTATCCTACCCGGATATGACACTGGTCACCAGTCTGTGCGAGATCTTACATGTGTCAGAACATGAACTTCTGACCGCCAGCGATGACATGCATCAGCGTGAAATCGAGGAACAGTCTCGCGGATATCTGAGAATCTTAAAAGGTTATACATGGGTTACTTACATCTGCTATTTGGCCGTTTTGGTTCCGTGTTTTATTGGAAACCTTGTGACGGAGCATCGCCTGTCCTGGTTTTTTATTATAGTCGGCGGGCTTGCCATGGTATTTTCCTTTATCAACGTACCGGTGATGACCAAAACAAGACGCGCGGAAAAATGCTTCTGGTGTTTTTATGGATCACTTATTTACATGCTGTGCGTTTGCCGGATCGTGTTGGGCGGCAACTGGCTGATCATGTCTCTGCTTGGTGTCAGCTTTGGTCTGCTTAGCGTATTTTTACCGATCATATTATGCAGCTGGCATTATGACTGGGCGGTTTTGCGCCACAAAGGTCTGATTTGTATGGCAGTTGATACGGTATTATGCTATCTGATGGTATTTTTCGGCTGCTTGTTTTATGTGAAAGGCGTGATAGGTACCATGATTGCTCAGAATCTGTGGGTATTAACGATTTTTGCAATACTTGCATGGGCGATTTTTATCGTATTCCGATATATCAGATGCAGCCGTCTGATGAAAATCAGTATTACAGTTGCGCTTTGTGGTGTCTGGGCGTTTTTTGCGAACACGATGGTCAGCATTGCTTGTAGCAGCAGCGTTGTCAGACCAGGTGTAAATTTCCATAACTGGATAGATTTCGGCGGACAAAACATCGGACTGGTGGTTCTGATCGTTGGTGCTGTGATGGTAGCAGTGAGCATGATCCGAGATATGAGAAAATAAATGGGGTAAAAAATAAGGTATGTTTATTCGCATTAAAGTTGTGGGATGGACGTACCTTATTTTAGTGTATAGATAGCATATTGATCACTTATATTATTGATGACGTGTACTGATTCTTTTTTTGAATATTTTCAAGGAGTATTTTTGATAAAATGAACGCTATTGACGAAAGTATCGTTATAACGATATAATGATTTTAAAGATACCATAGTTTTTGGCAGAAAAAAGGAGTGCGTGTATGGGAGGCAAACTTACGATTTATCATGGATCACAAAAATTAATACAGCAGCCTGTTTATGGGGCAGGAAATGTACGGAATGATTATGGACTGGGTTTTTACTGTACAGAAAATTTGGATCTTGCAAAAGAATGGGCATGCACAGAAGATAACGGTGGATATGCCAATTGTTATCAATTAGATCTTAGCGGACTTACCATACTGGATCTGTCAGATCACAGTTATCATATTTTGAATTGGCTATCATTATTGTTGCAAAATCGTGTTTTTAAAATATCGAATGATCTGGCAGCAGAAGGAAAGGAATATATTTTAGATACTTTTTTACCGAAATATGAAGAAAAAGATATTATCATTGGTTATCGGGCGGATGACTCTTATTTTTCCTTTGCCAATGCTTTTTTGAACAACACGTTGTCGCTTGCTCAGTTAGAAAAGGCAATGTATCTTGGAAAACTAGGGGAACAGATTGTGTTAAAAAGTAAAAAGGCATTCGAACAGCTTGTTTTTCAGGAAGCTATTCATGCGGAAAAAGAAACTTGTTATCCGAAAAAAATGAAACGCGATCAGGGCGCAAGGGAGGCGTTTCGTTCAGAACGAAGCAAAAAGAGAGCAGCAGATGCGATTTATCTGATAGATATTTTACGAGAGGAGTGGCAAAACGATGATGCACGCTTATCCAGAAACTTATCTGAATGATGCAATGGATAACCTGGGGAATATGTTTGATTACGCAATTGTGGATCTTCATTATGATACGGAGCGTTTTTATGAGCAATTTTTGACTTCCGGAGTGGCAAAACAGTTTGAGCAGGGAAATCCAAAATATGTGGCAGGATTGTCAGGTCCGGAACTTGCAATCGAGGTGATCTATCGCACGGAAGATTACAGGCCGACACAGATGCCTTCTGAGGAAGTGGATAAATCACCGGAATACTGGGCGGGATGGAGCCTTGCTTATTATCAGTGGTATCGGGCGCATCGTTTTTCCTATTTGCAGCAGTATGGATTGACGATTCAACACATTTTGTCCATGTATCCGACTCTGCATGAAGCAGACTTGTCAAAATTTGTTTCGGTAGCAGATGAGATTATCGCGAAAGAAAAATTAATTCAGATTAGCAACTTGCAGAGAATGAGAAAAAATTGTGGTATGACGCAGAAAGAACTTGCCGAAGAATCAGGAACATCTTTGCGTATGGTGCAATTGTATGAGCAAAGGCAGCAGGATATCCGAAAAGCGGAAGCACAGACACTTGTAAATCTGTCAAAAGTGTTGGGATGTGAAGTGGAAGATCTGTTTGATTAAAAAATAAAAGGGAATGCAGAACGAAAGTCGTTTTTGCATTCCCTTTTTCAACGGAGAAGGAGGGATTTGAACCCTCGCGCCGTGTTACCGGCCTACTGGTGTTCGAAGCCAGACTCTTCAGCCACTTGAGTACTTCTCCAAAATAAGACTTAATTAGTATAAACATTTTTCATGGGTTCGTCAATCCCTGAAAAAGCTCGCTTGCGAGCGATACTTCTTGAACTTTGTTCAAGAAGGGGAAATTTATCAGCAGTCTTGTAATCCCCTGGTT